>RFUP01000207.1 GCA_009922885.1 Paracoccaceae bacterium | reverse complement strand
CGGGGTGGGAGAGATAATAGCCGGGTTGGTAAAAGAGAACGAAACCCAGCCGCCCGCCGAGGATGATGCCGAGGATCACCCAGGTGAGCAGTTCTTCGAGTTGGGCTGGGGTCATAGGCGGGTTGCTGCGCCAGAGCGCGGGGCGTTTCAGGGCTGCGAGCGAGAGCCGCCATGCGAGCAAGATGCCGACGATATAGGCCAGCGCGTACCAGCGCAGCGAGAAGTCCATGCCGAAGAGAGAGATGGTAAAAATCTCGGGCGCGATTTCCGGAAAAGGGATGGCGGCGATCATACTGTCCTCGTATTCGGCTGTTGCGCTTCGTCGCGGGGCGCGCGGGGAGGGTTGAGCCTTGGCCCATTCCATCCCATATAGGCAGAAATGCCCAAGGTGGAGCCCAAGATGCAGACCCGTTCCAAGATTTTCGAGGATATTTCGCAACTGATGACCAATGCCATGGGCGTGGCACAGGGCGCGAAGACCGAAGCGGAAACCGCGATGAAGAGCCTGATGGACCGCTGGCTGGCGGACCGCAACTTCGTGACGCGCGAGGAATTCGACGCAGTGCGCGCGATGGCGCAGAAGGCGCGGGAAGAGAACGAGACCTTGAAGGCGCGCATCGAGGCCTTGGAGAAGGCCAAGGGCTGACGCCTTTATGAGATGTAAAGATGAGGGCGGCTCCGGGAGGGGCCGCTTTTGTTTTGTCTGGCAGGCAGTGGACCGGGGCGCTGCCCCGGACCCCGGGATATTTCCAAAAGAGAAAGAATTGGGAGTGGCCGATGAGGGCCGGTTTCCGGGACGGCCTTCGGTGCCTGCGCGGGTTCGGGGCTGCGGTTTGCTGGGAAAATGGGCCCAAAAACGGACCAATTTCCCGGGATGTGGGGTGGTAACGCTAACAGGTCCGGTGCGGGCGGCAGGGCATCTGCGCGGCGGAATCGGCAAAAGTGGCCCTTCGGTAAACTTTTTTTCGAAGGCCGTGCGGCGCAAACGGTCGCACCTATGCTAAGTATATGTTTTTATGTGGTATTCAATTGCATACAAAAGAATTCAAGGCGGTTGCTAGCTTGGGAAGGCTCTGCTACACACCGCGCGAATTCACGCGCTTTGAATATTTCAAGGCAGGCAAACGTCCTCGGCGGGCCTGATAGGCTCTTTTGCAAACCGGGGCCAAAGATAAGCGGAAGGGTGACGTGTCCGAACCAGCTTCGATTTCGATGGGGATTGCCTCGCGCTATGCGAAGGCCGTCTTCGATCTGGCCAAGGAAGAGAAAAGCGTCGCGAAGGTCGAATCCGACCTCGAGGCGCTTACTGCTGTTCTCAAGGAGAGCGCAGACTTCAATGCCCTGATCCAGAGCCCCGTTTACAGCCGCGACCAGCAAGCCGCTTCGGTGGCTGCCATCGCCAAGAAAATGGGCCTCACTGAGGTCATGACCAATGTTCTCGGCCTGATGGCGGCCAAGCGCCGCCTGTTTGTGCTGCCGCAACTCGTGGCCGCGCTGCGCGACGCGATTGCGGCCGACAAGGGTGAGGTGACGGCTGACGTGACCTCTGCCAAGGCGCTGACCAAAACGCAGTCGGACAAGCTGGCGAAGACGCTCGCGGCTCGGTTCGGCAAAGACGTGAAGATCAATGCGGCCGTCGATGAAAGCCTCATCGGTGGTCTCGTCGTTAAAGTGGGTTCGAAGATGATCGACACGTCGATCCGTTCGAAACTGAATTCCCTCCAGAATGCAATGAAAGAGGTCGGATAAATGGGTATCCAAGCGGCAGAGATTTCTGCGATCCTGAAGGACCAGATCAAGAACTTCGGCAAGGACGCTGAAGTCGCGGAAGTGGGTCGGGTGCTGTCGGTCGGCGACGGTATTGCCCGTGTGCACGGCCTCGACAACGTTCAGGCCGGTGAAATGGTCGAATTCCCCGGCGGTATCCGCGGGATGGCTCTGAACCTCGAAACCGACAACGTCGGCGTCGTGATCTTCGGTTCGGACCGTGACATTAAAGAAGGCGACACCGTCAAGCGCACCAAGGCCATCGTGGACGTTCCCACCGGTGACGCGCTCCTGGGCCGCGTTGTGGACGGTCTGGGCAACCCGCTCGACGGCAAGGGCCCGATCAAGGCTGACGCGCGCCGCCTCGCAGACGTGAAGGCACCGGGCATCATTCCGCGTAAGTCGGTGCACGAGCCGATGGCAACGGGCCTTAAGTCGGTTGACGCTATGATCCCGATCGGCCGTGGCCAGCGCGAACTCATCATCGGCGACCGTCAGACCGGTAAGACCGCGATCGCACTCGACGCCATCCTGAACCAGAAGTCCTACAACGACGCGGCTGGTTCGGACGAGTCGAAGAAGCTCTACTGCATCTACGTTGCTGTCGGTCAGAAGCGTTCGACCGTGGCACAGCTGGTGAAGAAGCTCGAAGAAACCGGCGCGATCGAGTACACGATCGTTGTGGCCGCAACCGCTTCGGACCCCGCGCCGATGCAGTTCCTCGCGCCCTATGCCGCAACCGCTATGGCCGAGCACTTCCGTGACAATGGCCGCCATGCTCTGATCATCTACGATGACCTTTCGAAGCAGGCTGTTGCTTACCGTCAGATGTCGCTTCTGCTCCGCCGCCCGCCGGGCCGTGAAGCCTACCCGGGCGACGTGTTCTACCTCCACTCCCGCCTGCTCGAACGTTCGGCAAAGCTGAACGAAGACTTCGGCGCTGGCTCGCTGACCGCTCTTCCGGTCATCGAAACCCAGGGCGGCGACGTGTCGGCCTTCATTCCGACCAACGTGATTTCGATCACCGACGGTCAGATCTTCCTTGAAACCGAACTCTTCTACCAAGGCATCCGCCCGGCCGTGAACACCGGTCTGTCGGTGTCTCGTGTGGGTTCGTCGGCTCAGACCAACGCGATGAAGTCGGTTGCTGGCCCGGTGAAACTGGAACTCGCTCAGTACCGCGAAATGGCGGCCTTCGCGCAGTTCGGTTCGGACCTCGACGCTTCGACCCAAGCGCTGCTCAACCGTGGTGCACGCCTGACCGAGCTGATGAAGCAGCCGCAGTACTCCCCGCTGACCAACGCGGAAATCGTCTGCATCATCTTCGCCGGCACCAAGGGCTACCTCGACAAGGTTGGCGTGAAGGACGTTGGCCGTTGGGAAGCGGGCCTGCTCAAGCACCTGCGCGGCAAGCACGCGGACCTCTTGGCCTACATCACCAAGGAAGACCCGAAGATCAAAGGGGAAGCCGAGGACAAGATCCGCGCGGCACTCGACGAGTACGCACGCGACTTCGCATAAGGGGACGGGCCTATGCCGAGCCTTAAGGACCTTAAAAATCGGATCGCGTCGGTCAAATCGACCCGCAAGATCACCAAAGCCATGCAGATGGTGTCTGCCGCGAAACTGCGGCGGGCACAGGATGCGGCCGAGGCTTCGCGCCCCTACACGGAACGGTTCAACGCCGTTCTCGCAGGGCTGGCGGCTTCGGTTGGCGGTTCCGACTCCGCACCGCGCCTTCTGGCCGGAACGGGTTCGGACAAGGTGCAATTGCTGGTCGTGATGACCGCCGAGCGTGGCCTCTGCGGGGGCTTCAACTCGACGATCGTCAAGCTTGCGAAAGCCCATGCCGAGCGCCTTCTGGCGGCTGGCAAGACGGTGAAAATCCTCACCGTGGGCAAGAAAGGCCGCGAGCAGCTGCGTCGTGACTATGGCCATCTGATGATCGGGCACGTTGACCTGAGCGAAGTGAAGCGCATTGGTTATGCCAACGCGCAAGACATCGCGAAGGGCATTCTGGCCCGCTTCGATGCTGGCGAATTCGACGTCGCAACGATCTTCTTTAACCGCTTCCAGTCGGTGATCAGCCAGATCCCGACCGCACAGCAAATCATCCCGGCAAAATTCGACGCCGTGGACGGGGGCGCTTCGACGCTCTTCGACTACGAGCCCGACGAAGAAGCGATCCTTGCGGACCTTCTGCCGCGCGGTGTGGCCACCCAGATCTTCGCAGCGCTCCTTGAGAACGGTGCGTCGGAGCAGGGTGCGCGCATGAGCGCGATGGATAACGCAACGCGGAACGCGGGCGATATGATCGACCGCTTGACCATCGAGTTTAACCGCTCGCGTCAGGCAGTGATCACGAACGAGCTGATTGAAATCATTTCCGGCGCGGAAGCGCTGTAAGAGAACCGGAGACGAAACATGGCAAACGCAAAAGGCAAAATCACCCAGGTGATCGGCGCCGTCGTGGACGTGCAGTTCGACGATCACCTGCCGGAGATCCTCAACGCACTGACCACTGACAACAACGGTAAGAAACTGGTTCTGGAAGTTGCTCAGCACCTCGGCGAGAACACCGTTCGTACCATCGCAATGGACGCATCGGAAGGCCTCGTTCGCGGTCAGGCAGTGGAAGACACTGGCGGCCCGATCTCGGTTCCGGTGGGTAACGCCACCCTGGGCCGCATCCTGAACGTCGTCGGCGAGCCCGTCGACGAAAAAGGCCCGGTCGAAGCACAGGAATACCGTTTCAACATATCGTTTGAGTAGGCGCGCCTGATCGGATGTAAAGGCAGTCCCTTGCGGAGCGATCACGTTTCGGATACCCGCCTCGAAGGCTGTGATGAGATCCAGTTGGCCCTCGCACACAATCGCCGCACTTTTTTCGATGAGATCACGCTTGGTCTTGTCCAATCCAAATAAAACCCGTCCCTTGGTGA
>RFUP01000206.1 GCA_009922885.1 Paracoccaceae bacterium | reverse complement strand
CTGAACGAAAAAGGGCGGCTCGAAGCCTTTTTCGTTCAGGACGCGGCAGCGGCGCGGGCGGCTTGGTCGTATTGGCCGGACATGAGCCTCAGAAGCCCTGCAACGCGGTGAAGCTCGGCAGGGGCGACGCCTGCGGCGGTGACGGCTTCGAGGAGCATCGCTTCGCGCACGGAGCGATATTTGTCGCAGGCCTCGGCACCGAGGGGCGTGGCTTCGACACATTTCTCTTTTCCCACGCGGCCTTCGCGCACGAGGCCCGCTTTGACGAGCTTGCGGATCGCGTAGTTGACGGTGTGGGTATCTTCGATGTTGAGCACGAGGCAGATATCGGCCAGCCGTTTGGGGCGGGTGCGGTGGCGGACCGAGTGCAAGACCAGCACTTCGAGCGCCGAAAGGCCGGGGTGACCTGCAGCGGCCATAGCGCGGACGACCCAACGGTCGAAGGCGTGACCTGCAATGATGAGGCCAAACTCAAGCTCTGAAAGTTCGGGTAGCGCCCCTTCCGCGAGGTGCGAAGAAGAGACAATTGGACCGAATCCATTGGGTGGGCTGGGAGGTGCGGGACTTGTCATAAAACACATAATTTTCTATTCGATGACATTTTGTCAATAATTTGTTGACGTGATGTTAGTGTATGCCATTCTAGACAGCAGGAATCGCGGAAACCTGTGACCATGCATGCGGCAACGCTTGACGGTTGGTAATTCGGCGCAGCAGCATTCCAATACAGGCCACTCGGAGAGGTGGCGGAAACACGCATTCAATAGGAACGGAGCCTTCGGGCCCATATCAGGGAGCACGACCGATGACTAAGATTTCCGCCCTTCTCGGGGCGACTGCACTGACGGTAGTGGCGGCTATGCCCGCAGTTGCCGAAAAGTGGGATATGCCGCTGGCCTATGCGGCAACCAACTTCCACTCGGACAATGCGGCGCAATTCGCGACATGTGTAGGCGGAGCGACTGGGGGGAACCTTGAGATCGTCACGCACCCGTCCGGTTCGCTTTTCGCGGGCAATGACATCAAGCGTGCGGTCCAGACGGGCCAGGCCTTGATCGGCGAGCGCCTGATTTCCGCACATGAGAATGAAAACCCGCTGTTCGGGGTTGATTCTGTGCCGTTCCTCGCGACGTCCTACGACGACAGTGAAAAGCTGTGGGGCATTGCTGGCCCGAAAGTGGCGGCGGCTCTGGCTGAACAGAACCTCCACTATCTCTACGCTGTTCCGTGGCCGCCGCAGGGCCTCTACTTCAAGAAGCCCATCGAGAGCGTGGCGGAAATGAAGGGCATCAAGTTCCGCTCTTACTCCGTGGCAACGGCGCGTATGGCCGAGCTGACCGGCATGCTTCCGGTGCAGGTGGAAGCGGCGGAACTGAGCCAAGCGCTGGCGACGGGTGTGGCGGAAAGCTTCATTTCGTCGGGTGCGACGGGTTACGACCGCAAGGTTTGGGAGCACCTGACGCATTTCTACGAAGTGGACGCTTGGCTGCCGCGCAATATCGTTTTCGCGAATATGGACGCGTGGAAGGGTCTGGATGACGCGACGAAGGGCGCCATCGAAGGCTGCGCCGAGGAAGCGCGCGCCCGTGGCTTGCAGATGTCGAAGGACTACACCCAGTTCACGCTCGATGGCCTCAAGGCTGGCGGCATGACCGTGGGCCGTGCAGGCGACGGCCTCGTGGCCGACACTGTGACGATCCTTTGCATCATCGTGGCGCAAATGGTGCTGCGCTGGGCCGGAAGCATGTTCCCCGGGGGGGCTGACTATGCGGGCTATTGCATGGCGGCGGCATCGTTCTTCGCCTTTGCCCATGCTTTGCAGCGGGGCTCGCATATCCGCGTGTCGCTGATCCTGTCGCGGATGGGCGGTTATCGGCGTTGGGGCGAGGTGTTCTGTTTCGGCGTTGGCGCGGTGGCCGCGACCTTCCTTGCGCGCTTCGCGATCAAGGTGGTGATGGAAAGCCGGAAGTTTAAAGACATCAGCCAAGGGCAAGACGCGACACCGCTCTGGATCCCGCAAATGGCGATGGCAATCGGAGCGGTGATCTTGGCGATTGCCTTCTGGGATAATTTTGTCCGCGTGCTTTTCACAGGCCGACATGGCGTTGTGGAAGACGCGATGGAAGCCGGAAAGGCGGAGTGAGATCATGGAACAACTGATCCCGATTGGCATTTTCCTTTTCGTGCTGTTCTTCCTTCTTGGCTCGGGCGTTTGGGTCGGGCTGGCGCTGCTGGGCGTGGCTTGGGTGGGGATGGAGCTGTTCACCTCACGGCCTGCGGGCGACGCGATGATCACGGTGATCTGGCGCTCCTCGTCGAGTTGGACGCTGACGGCCTTGCCGCTCTTCATCTGGATGGGCGAGATCCTGTATCGAACGCGATTGTCGGAAGACATGTTCCGGGGGCTTAGCCCGTGGATGGCGCGGCTTCCGGGCGGGTTGATGCATACCAATATCGTGGGCTGCACGATTTTCGCGGCGGTGTCCGGTTCTTCGGCAGCGACGCTGACGACGGTGGGCAAGATGTCGATCCCGGAACTTCGGAAACGCGGCTATCCCGAAACGGCGGTGATTGGCACATTGGCAGGGGCGGCGACGCTCGGGCTGATGATCCCGCCGTCGTTGACGCTGATCGTTTATGGCGTGACCATCAACGAGTCGATCACGAAGCTCTTCTTCGCCGGGATCTTCCCCGGGCTGGTGCTGGCTGTGATGTTCATGGGCTATGTGGCGATCCTGTCGAAAGTCTCGAAGGATTGGACGCCTAGCGAAGAGCCGCACATGAGCTTCATGGAGAAGGTGCGCAATTCGCGCTTCCTGATCCCTGTGGTGCTCTTGATCCTCTTGGTGATCGGCTCGATGTATCTGGGATTTGCCACGGCGACGGAAGCGGCAGCCTTCGGGGTGTTGGGGTCACTTGCATTGGCGGCCTCGCAAGGCTCGCTTTCCTGGTCAACCTTCACCGAGAGCCTGATGGGCGCGACTCGGACTTCGGCGATGATTGCGTTGATCCTTGCAGGCGCTGCGTTCCTCTCGCTCTCGATGGGGTTCACAGGCATTCCGCGCGGATTGGCGGACCTGATCGCGAGCTGGAACCTGACGAAGTTCGAGCTGCTGATGGCGCTTCTCGTGTTCTACATCATTCTGGGCATGTTCCTTGACGGGATTTCCTCGGTGGTGCTGACCATGGCGGTGGTGGAACCGATGATCCGCCAAGCGGGGATCGACATCATCTGGTTCGGGATTTTCATCGTCGTGGTGGTGGAAATGGCGCAGATCACGCCGCCGATCGGGTTCAACCTGTTCGTTCTGCAAGGGATGACGCGGCACCAGATGGGGTTCATCGCGCGCGCGGCGTTCCCGATGTTCCTGATCATGGTGGTGATGGTGTTCGTGCTGATCGCCTTCCCGGAACTGGCGACGTGGCTACCCGACAATATCCGGCAGAGACCCGGCGGCTAAGATGTGGGGCGTTTTCCGGAGCATTGCCCGCCACGGGCGGCTGATGCTGGTGGCGGGATTGCTGGCGGGGCTTGCCCTGCCAGCGGTAGCTGGCTTCGTGCGCCCCTATATTCCGGAGTTGGTGGCAACGCTCTTGTTTCTTACGGCGCTGCGCATCGGGCCGGAGGCCGCTTTTGGCGGAATGAAGGAGGCGGGGCGCAGTGTGGGGCTGGTGCTGGTGTATCAACTGGCGGCACCTTTGGTGGTCTTGGCTCTGGTGGCGTTTCTGGGCGGGGCGGCGACGCCTTTGGGGCTGGTGGTGGTGCTGATGCTGGCCGCGCCTTCGGTGACGGGGGCGCCCAACTTCGCGATCCTCATGGGGCAGGATCCGGCCCCTGCGCTGCGGATGCTGCTTCTGGGCACGGCGCTTTTGCCCCTTACTGTGATCCCCGTGCTTTGGGCCCTGCCTGCTTTGGGGCCGATGAGTGTGGTGATGGCAGCGGCGGCGAAGCTTTTCGTGGTGATCATGGGGGCCTGTGCGCTCGGGTTCCTTTTGCATCGTATCTTGCCGAGGGAGCCGGATAAGAGCGTGCTGGATGGAATGACAGCGGTGCTTCTGGCGGTAGTGGTTGTGGGGCTGATGGCGGCTTTGGGGCCTGCCCTGATCGAAACGCCGCTTCTGGTGCTGGAGTGGCTCGTGGTGGCCTTGGTGTTGAACCTCGGGCTTCAGCTGCTGGCGGATCGGGCGCTGCGGCGCACAGGGCATCCGGCACCCGCAGGGCCTGCGATCATTGCCGGAAATCGAAATATCGCCCTTTTCCTCGTGGCCTTGCCGGAGCATATCACAGCGCCCCTGATGATCTTCATCGGCTGCTACCAAATTCCGATGTACCTGACCCCAATCCTGATGAGACCGATCCATGCCCGCGCCCTTGCCTGAGTTTCCGCGTATCGCGACGGTTGGACTGACGGGGATGCTCGTGCAGTTCGCCGACACGCTTTCGGAGCCTGCGAACCGGGCGGCTATCGCCTTTCGGGCGGCGATGGATCGGGAAGGATGGCTGGGCGTGGAGGAAACCTCCTCGACGCTCGCTTCGGCCTTTGTGCGCTTTGATCCGCTGGGGGTGCCGCATGCGGTGATGCGGGCGCAGTTGGAAGGCCTCTTGGCCACGCGGGACTGGTATCAGGCGGAGATGCCGGAAGGGCGGCGGTTGCACCGCATCCCGGTGGTTTTCGGGGGTGAGGCGGGGCCACAATTTGCGGAAGCGGCG
>RFUP01000205.1 GCA_009922885.1 Paracoccaceae bacterium | reverse complement strand
GCTTGCAGGAATTGCTCAGTATCAAGGTTCACGCGGCCTGCGAATTCGGCCATGCCAGCTTCGATCTCGTCTTGCTTGGGCGTGAGGCCGAGGGCCTGGGCCGCTTCAATCTTGAGGCGCTCTTCGACAAGCTGCTTGCGCGCGAGTTCTACGGGATCACCGGGGGCGCGGAGCAAGGCGAGGAGTTTGGCGCGTTGGTCGATCTCGTAATTGGTCACGACCTTGTCGTTCACGATATAGGCGGGCGAGAAGAGCCCCTGTGCCGTGACGAGGCCAGGTGCAAGCACCAGCGAGGAAGCCAGAGCGAAGAGAAGGGTCCGCAATGTGGGGCGCATGGTTCGTCTCCCGTCAGTTGTGGCAGGTTTTGGTATAACTGGTATCACGTGTCTTTGCACTGAACCCGCCTAGAGACACGGTAAAGCCGAAATCGGTCGAGGGTGCAACGATCGTTGATGAGGTGAAGCGGCGCGAGGCGGTGAGATTGACTTCAACGCACTCGTTTTTGAACTGGAGGCCGAGGCCCGCTTCGGCGGTCTGGTCGGAGGCGACATCATAGCGCCAGTTGGTTGTGGCGCGCCAATGGCTGCCCATGCGCCAATAGCCGTTGAGGTTCCACTCGGAAATGTCG
This sequence comes from Paracoccaceae bacterium, assembly GCA_009922885.1. GTDB lineage: Bacteria > Pseudomonadota > Alphaproteobacteria > Rhodobacterales > Rhodobacteraceae > UBA9554. The sequence continues at coordinate 4,108 of RFUP01000205.1, read as the reverse complement.
GCGAGACGGGTTTCGGTGGGATCTTGGCCGAGCCAGACATAGGAAGCGGAGAGGCCGTAGCGGGGGCGATCGAAGGCGGCGCGGGCTTCGGCTTTGGAACCGCCTGTGCGGCCTGTGTCGATCAAAGTGCGGAGGGTGAAATCCAGGCCTTTGGCGTGGCGGAACTGCGCGGCTAGAAGGACATCCGAGGAGAGGCCTGCGAGGCCTGAGGAGCGCGAGAAATCGGGGTGGGCCACATCGTGGAACACTTGCCCGAGGCTCAGGGACGAGCGCCAGCCGTCGGTGCCTTGACGGGTCCAGTTGAGGCCATAGGCGAGGCTTTGGCCTCGGTCGCGGCGGTCGGCGGCAGGGAAGCGGGAGAGCGACAGGAGGTTGCCTTCGTCAAACTCGACCCGGGTGCTTTCCTCGTTGGGGTGGCGGGCGACCGATCCACCCACCCACCCCAGCATCAGCAAAGGTTCAATGACATGCGTGGCTTGGGCGGTTTGGCGCATCCATGGCCAACGCAATGTCACGCTTCCGTAAGGCGTGGCTTCCGCTTCATGGCTGGGGGAGGTGCTGTCTTGGTCGACCCAGAAGCTATCGACCGAGACGCCGAGCGTGGCTTGGGCTTGCAAGCCGGGCCCGAAGGTCCAGCCACGGAGCCATTCGGCGCTGGCGTTTGCGCGTGAGAGATCACGGCCTGCAATGTCTGTGTTGGAATAGCGGTAATGGGAATGCGCTTCGGCAGAAAACCGGAGTTCGCCACCGATCCCGCCGGGAAAGAACCGCTGTTCGTGGATGCCATCGCCGACGATGGAGGGGATGGTGGAGTTGAGTTCGCCTGCGCGGAGCGTTTGGTAGCCGATAATAGAGGCGCGGGAATAGCTGTTGCGCTTTACACGGGTGAGGGCCAGCTCGCTATCGAGGCGGTCTTTGTCGGAGTAGCTGTATTCCAAGGCATAGGCTTTGTCGGACACGGCTTCGATATCGAAGGTCAGCTTCCAGTCATTCGCGAGATCGAAGCGGCCTTTGCCTTCGAACCAGATGCGGCTTGCGCCGGGGCGGAGATCGTCATCGCTGAAGGCGCCGTTGAAGAAGATGTCGCCTGCCGTGAAGGCCTGACGGTAGCGCCATTCAAGGGTGCGCGTGTGCGGCGAGAGATAGGGGGTGAGCGTGAGATCCTTATGATCCCCGATGCGCAGGAAATAGGGCACCTTGAGCCCGAGCCCGAGATCGGAGTTCTGCCGCAGTTGCGGGATCAGGAAGCCGGAAGCACGGGCCAGTGTGGGATCGGGCAGGCGCAGGCGCGGGAACCAGAACACGGGCACATCAAGGATCTGGAGCGTGGCGCTGTCGAAGTAGAGTTGTTGCTCGGCTTGGTCATGGATCACGCGCTTGGCGCGGATTTGCCAGAGAGGTGGTGTGTCTGAGGCGCAGACACGGCAGGAGGTGGCGGCGACCTGATAGAGCTGGGTGTAGCGCCCGCCGATCCGGTCGATGCTTTGGGCGGCGAGTTGCACTTGGCGGTCGAAGATCATGCGCGCGCCGATGAGGAGCCCATCCCGCAAATCGGCGCTGAGTTCGCCCGCATCGGCCAGAACGATGACATCCTCGCCTTCGGTCAGCGTGATCGGGCCTTCGAGCGTGAGCGTGTCTTTCTCGCGATCATAGATGACGCGCGCGGCCCTGAGGCGGCGCTCGCCTTGGAGGGCTTCGACGTTTCCGGTGGCAACGAGGCGCGTTTTGCCTTCGATCTTGAGGGCATCGGCAATCAGGATAGCCGGAACCTCTGCGCGCGTTTGGGAAACGGCACCAAAGGGCAAAAGCGAAACAAGAGCAGTGGCAAGAAGGAGGCGGCGCATTATCCGTCCTCCATATGCAGAAGCAGACCAAGCGCAAGCAGGATCGACGCGATGGGCGGCGTCCATGCGGCGAGAAGCACGGGAATCTGCCCGTTTTCGCCGAGGATCTGGCTGAAGTTGCGGATGTAATAGAGCGTGAAGCCCAAAAGGACGGCAGCGAGAACCGCGATGCCTGTGCGCCCGAAACGGGCGTGGCGCATGGTGAAGGCCGAGGAGATCAGCACCATCGCAGTGAGGAAGAGGGGCCGCGCGAGTTCCATGTAGAACCAGACGATATGGCGGCGGGCGGAGAAGCCTGCGGTTTCCAACTGCGCGATATAGGCAGGCAAATCCCAGATCGAGATGGTGGAGGGCGCACCGAAGCTGTCGCGGATGCGGTCTTCTGTGAGGGACGAGGCCACTTGGACCTTCGGGCGCTTTTCGGCGGCGGCCTCGGGGTTAATGCCTTCTTCGAAGGTCCATATCTTCGCGTCGTCGATTTCCCATGCGCCTTTCACCAGCGTGGCGCGGCTGCCTTCGATGCGGCGCCGCGGCCCACCTTCCGGGGCGTAGGTCATGAAGGTGACGTTTTCGAGCCGCGTGCCATCGGCATTCGAGCGCTCGGCGCGGATCACGGTTTGGCCTTCGGCGTCGCCTTGGCGAAGCCAGAGACCTTCGCTGGAAAGCGAGAGCACATCGGCGCCACCGGATTCGTAACGCGCATAGAGTTTCTCGTAGCGCTTGGAGGTGGCGGCGACGAGCGGGTTGAACACGGCAACGCCCAGTATGCCGATCAGGAGCGAGACCGCGACAGGAGCCATGAGCGTGCGAAGCCCCGAGCGCCCGACAGCGCGCGCCACGACGAGTTCGGACGACCGCGCGAGGCCCAGAAAAAGCGCGACGGTGGAGAGGATCATCACCAAGGGCAGCACGTTGTAGATGCCCTGAGGGGCATTGAGGAGCGTGAGGCCGAGGACTTCGGTGAAGGAGGTGTCGGCCGAGAAGCGCCGCACCTGCTCCACAAGATCGATCAGCGCCATCAAGAGGAAGAAAACTGTGAAGAGGCCCGCAAAGATCACGGCGAAGCGGCGGGCGAAATAGAGATGGAGCGTCATGCCGGCGCTCCCTTGGTGGCGCGCGGCATCCGTCGATTGCGGCCGGAATAGGCCAGCAGGCCTGCGGAAATCCCGAATCCGAGGGCCGCGGGCGCATAGACCAAAGGCCAGAGATCGGCATTGGCGCGGACCGGATCGCTTGCGAGGCCTTCGACGATTTTGATCACCGCAAGAAGTACGAGGGCCGCAACGATCTGCTTCCAAACGCCGAAGCGCGAGAAGCCACCGACGAGGAGCGTGGAAAAACCGATAAGGGCGGCGACGATACAGAGAAGCGGCTGCGAGAACCGCATATGGGCTTCCTCGAAGATACGCCCGCGCGAGGTGGAGGCTTCCAGCGCGGAGGCTTCGGGATTGGTCAGCAACTCAAGCGTGGAAATCGTGCGCTGCGTGCGCCCGACAGTATCGGGAGCTTTGATGAGGCGGCCGATATCGTAGGAGAAATCCTTGAAATGGGTCACGGAAAGCCGCTCTGAGACATTACTGAGAGTTTGCACCATGCCTTCGAACATGACGAGGCGCGTGTTGCCTTCGACGCTCAGGAGATGGGCGCGGGCGGCGGAGTAGATCACGGCGCGATCCGGAGAGCGGCGGTCGGAGAGGAAGATGTCTTCCAACTGGCCGGTTGGCGAGATTTCCCGGACGTAGAAGGTGATCCCCGTTGCAGGATGCAGGAATGTGCCTTCGGTCAGGAGTTTCGAGGTGACGTTTTGCGCGATTTCGGCCTCGCGGACGCGGAGCTGTTGCAGCGAGGCAGGCACAAGAAGGTGCGTGAGGAGGCTCATCATCAGTGCAATGACGAGACCGAAGAAGAAGACGGGCCGCGCAAGGCGCCAAGGTGAGAATCCCGTGGCCTGCATCACGACAAGCTCGCTTTCGGACGAAAGGCGGTTCGTGACGTAGACCGAGGCTGCAAAGGTGGACATCGGCAGCACGAGGCGGATCACGTTGGGCAGGGTGAGGGCGGTGAATTCGGCAAAAACACGTGCGGATTGGCCATCGCCGACCAGTTGGTCAAAGAGGCGGACAGCCTGATTGATCCAGTAGATCGAGACGAGGACGAGCGCGAAGAATCCGAACAGGACCATGAGCTGCGCCAGAAGGTATCTGTCGAATCTGGCCAATCGTCCCCCAACATCTGCCGATCCCGTTTTGCGGGAACACTATACC
>RFUP01000204.1 GCA_009922885.1 Paracoccaceae bacterium | reverse complement strand
AGTGTGGCCATTTTCACCAACAATGAAGACGGGTTGCGCACGGCCCGAGATCTTCAGGCAAAGGGCGTGGATGTTGTCGCCGTGATTGACGCCCGCGCAGATGGGCCGCTGCTGTCGGGCATCCGCCACCTGAAGGGGGCCGAGGTGATTGATGCTGATGGCCGCTTGGGACTGACAAGCATCACAATTCGCGAGGCAGATGGCAAGACCGAAACGGTCCGCGTTTCAGCCTTGGGCGTTTCCGGGGGATGGAACCCGAACGTCAACATCAGTTCGCATCACAGATCGCGCCCGGTTTGGGACGAGTCCATTCAATCCTTCGTTCCCGGGCCGGATGCGCCTTCGGGATTGATGGTGGCGGGCGCTGCGGCAGGACGCCTTTCGACCCATGACGCATTGGCAACCGGTCAGTCGCAGGCCATGGCAGCCATGGCCGATTTGGGCATTGGCGCGACGGCAGACACCTTGCCCGAGGCGGAGGACGCCCCAGTATCCATCACCCCAAAATGGTATGTGGCGGCAGGCAAGGGACGGGCGTGGATCGACCCGCAAAATGATGTCACGGTCAAGGATGTGAAGCTGGCGCAGAAGGAAAACTTCAGTTCCGTCGAACATTTGAAGCGCTACACCACGCTTGGCATGGCCACCGATCAGGGCAAGACCGGCAACGTGCTGGGGCTCGCCGTCATGGCAGGGTTGACCGGGCGGACCATCCCCGAAACCGGCACCACGATCTATCGCCCCCCCTATACGCCTGTGGCGATGGGGGCCCTTGCAGGACGGTCACGCGGCAAAGAGTTCAAGCCGTTCCGTCTGACCCCCAGCCACAAATGGGCCGAAGAACAGGGTGCGGTCTTTGTCGAGGTCGGGATGTGGTTGCGGGCGCAGTGGCTGCCGCTTCCGGGCGAGACGCATTGGCGCCAAAGCGTGGACCGCGAAGTTCTGGCAACCCGCAAGTCGGTGGGCATTTGCGATGTGACCACGCTGGGCAAGATCGATATTCAGGGCACCGATGCCGGGGCGTTTCTTGACCGGGTCTATTGCAATACCTTCTCGACCCTTGCCGTTGGAAAATGCCGCTATGGGCTGATGCTGCGCGAAGATGGCATGGTGTTTGACGATGGCACCACCGCGCGGATGGGCGAACATGAATATGTGATGACCACCACCACCGCGAATGCTGTGACAGTCTTCCGCCATCTGGAATATTGCCGTCAGGTTCTGTGGCCCGACATGGACGTGCAGTTGATTTCCACCACCGAGGCATGGGCGCAGTTTTCTGTTGCCGGGCCAAACGCGCGGCGTCTGCTGGAAAAGCTGGTTGATCAAGACATTTCCGATGCCGCCTTCCCCTATATGGGGGCCGGAAATATCACTGTGCGCGGCATTCGCGGGCGCTTGTTCCGCATCTCGTTCAGTGGCGAACTGGCCTATGAGATTGCCGTTCCCACGCGCTATGGCGATGCGCTGATCCGTGCTCTTGTCGATGCAGGGCGCGAGTTCGATGCCGTTGTCTATGGCACCGAAGCGCTGGGCGTGATGCGCGTTGAAAAGGGCCATGTAGCGGGCAATGAGCTAAACGGCCAGTCCACAGCCTTGAACATGGGCCTGGGCAAGATGGTGTCCAAGAAAAAGGACTCGATCGGCATGGTCCTGTCGCAACGGGACGGGATGACAAATCCCGAAGGCTATCGACTTGTGGGGGTCAAGCCAGTTGATCCGAAGGGCAAGCTGACCGCGGGAAGCCATTTCCTTGAATTTGGAGCGGCACCGGTCATGGAAAATGATGGCGGTTGGCTGACGTCAAAGGTCTATTCGCCGCATTTGGGCTGTGACATTGCGCTGGGCTATCTAAAGGCCGGTGATCAAAAGATCGGAAAGCGGATGCGGGCGGTCAATCTGTTGGCCAAACCGCCCACAGAAACCGAAGTTGAAATCGTGAGTCCCCATTTCTTCGACCCCGAAGGAGAACGTCTCCGTGGCTGATACGTTGCATATGCTGACCGCGCTTGGCGCTGCGGAACCGATGACGCATCAAATCGGACCCGTTGCCGTAACCGAACGCTTTGATGTGGCCATCGCCTCTCTGGCCTGTCGCAAGGGGCGTGGCGCCGATGTCAAAGCTGCGGCGCAAAGGGGTGGCATTCCATTGCCTGCGCCCGCATGCTGGCAGAGCGGCAACCCGTTTTCGGCCTTTTGGGTCGCGTCGGAGATGTGGCTGGTCGAAGCCCCTTTCGCCACCCATGAAGATATCGTGTCCCATTTGAAACCGGTCTTCGGGGAAGCGGCGTCGATCACAGAACAAACCGATGCATGGGTGCGGTTTGACCTGTCAGCGCCCGACCTTTCCGCTCTGATGGAGTGTCTTTGCAATGTCGATTTCCCGAAGGCTTCCGAAGGTTTCGCTACACGGACGGTCATCGAACACACGGGATGCTACCTCATCAAGCATGGGGCAGGGGCTGTCACCATCTATGGCCCGCGTTCTTCGGCGCGCAGCTTGTTGCATGCCATTGAAGTGGCGGCCAGATCGCTGTGAAGTGAGGACCCGCCAGAAGGTTTCTGCCTTGGCCTTATCCCAATTCTGAGTGGTGTCGCCGCGTCGCAAGGCCATGCGGCTTGTTTGCGCGTTTTTTTCTTGGTAGTGAAATTTTGAGTGTATTTCGCAACCAACGGATTGCCTTATGGACGACCCGACAGACAGTCCCTCTCTTCCGCGCGGCAAACCGGCGTTCAGTCAGGATCCGCACCGCGTCCGAGAATTGGCAGAGCGCAATCTGGAGGCCGCGATTGGGCGCGAAGTGCGCAATCTTCGGCGCCAGCAGGGAATGACCGTGGCCGATCTGGCTGGAATAACCGGCCTTTCGATCGGCATGTTGTCGAAGATCGAGAATGGCAACACCTCGCCATCATTGACCACTCTACAGGTTCTGAGCCACGCCTTTTCCGTGCCCGTCACTGCCTTTTTCAAAAGCTATGAGGAAAAGCGCGAAGCGCAGCACGTAGAAGCCGGCGAACATATTGAGATTGAGCGTCGTGGCACGCGGGCCGGACATCAATACCATTTGCTTGGCCATATCGGGTCAAACAGTTCCGGGGTGATGGTCGAACCCTATATCATCACGCTGACAAGCGAGAGCGATACCTTTCCCGCCTTTCAGCATGAGGGGCTCGAATTGCTTTACATGCTGGAGGGCGTGGTTGATTACCGCCATGGCGACAAGGTCTATACGCTGCGGCCCGGCGACAGCCTGTTCTTTGATGCAGATGCCCCGCATGGGCCCGAAATTCTTGTCCAGCTTCCCGCGCGGTATTTGTCGGTGATCGCCTATCCGCAGGGGTGACCCCGAACGGATACTCAGGTTCGGCCTTGACTGTGGTCCCACACGGCACGGCGGATGCGCGCGACTTTGTAGGCGTCAAGCGCCGCCATGGCCCAGACGAACAGCCCGCCTGAGAGCTTGCCAACAAAAGACACATCGGGCGCCGCCGTCTTCAACGTAAATCCGCCCAGCAGAATTGCAAAGCCGACAAACATCAGACCACGCACAGGCTGGCGGTTCATGACCTGACCGACGCCCGGCAAGATCAGCGCAATGGCAAACACCAGATAGGGGTGAAGCGGGGTTTTCATGGCGCGTCCTTTCTCCAGTCGATCACGTCCTGCCGCAGAGTTTGCAACCGATCCAGCACGGGTTTGATCTGCGCCGCGGGAAGGGGAGCGAGCCCCATTTCTGCATCCCGGAAAATCAGAAAACGTCCGCGCGCGGCTTCCTCGGCAAGGATCACTATGCGCAGCCCTTTGGGCGAAATCACCAGTTCCTTGATCGACGGATCGTCAAAGATCTGCGCGTGATGAGAGATCAGGCTAGCCGGGGGCACGCGCGCAGCGTTATCGCATCGCACAGCTACATGGGATGGCAGCCCCGGCGCCGGCGGCAGTGATTGCGCCAAGCTGCTAAAGTGACTAAACGGTTCCTGACCAGAAGGGCGCGCCATTAGAGCATGTCGCCTCTGACCAGATTCAGGATTCCCCTGATGTTTTTCCTATGATTCCATGTCTTACAGGCAGATATGGGGGTCAGAGATGGGCAAACCGCATCCTGTTGAGTTGCGTGAACGTGCCGTGCGGCTTGTCGAGCAGGGCAACACGCATACCGAGGCGGCGCGGCGGCTGTGCGTGTCGATCAAGTTCGTCAACGACATGGTGCGGCTCAAGCGCGAGACCGGCTCGCTCGCGCCGAAACCTCAGGGCAATCCCGGGCGCGGTAAACTGACCAGCATCAAAGGCTGGGTGGAGAGCCGGATCACGGCGCAACCCGATCTGACGATTGACGAGTTGACCGCGGAACTGGCCGCGAAACACGGGCTGAAGGTGCATCGCTCGTCGGTCGGTCGGCTGCTGCTCAGGCTCGGGCTGTCACACAAAGTAAGGAGGATCAGGAAAGGCCCCAGTGGGGCGTTTCCCCGACGAACGACCTGCATGCCCTTGAGCAGAAGCGTCAGGACGTGGCCGACCTGCGCCGCATCTGGATCGGCAAACGCCAGCCCTTCATGACCAGACATTTGGAAAGGCTGGCTTTCATCGACGAGACATCGCTCAAGACGAACATGGCCAAGACCACCGGCTGGGCCCCGCGCGGGCAACGCCTTGTCGATCACGCGCCGTTCGGGCATTGGCGCACCCAGACCTTCATCGGTGCCCTGCGCCATGACCGCCTTGATGCCCCGTGGGTGATC
>RFUP01000203.1 GCA_009922885.1 Paracoccaceae bacterium | reverse complement strand
ACCGCCGTGCACGCAGGTGCGCTCATGGCCGAAGCCATCGCAGGCCAGGCGGAGAAGTTTGACATCATGGCAAACCTGCCACTTCCCCCCTTCCCCGGCGGACCTGCGCTGCGCACACCGCTCCTCGTTCTGGCAATGACGTGGTTCTCGCTCAGGGACCGTTTGGGGATCTGAATTTTCTTGGCAACACCCTTGAGGTCGTTTAGTTTTCCGGAAACAAACTTTCTGGAAAACCGAAATGCTTCTTCCGAATGCTTATGACGCCGAGCCGATCCCCGAAGCCGCCCGCGCCGAGATCGAGCGGTTGCTGCAATCGGGTGACCTGTTCCGCTACACCGCGCCGGAAAATGCACCGGTCGCCCTTCTGGAACAAGAATTCGCGGCGCTTCTGGGATCGCGCTACGCGCTGGCCGTTTCTTCCTGCTCGGCGGCGCTGTTCCTCTCGCTGAAAGCTCTGGGGCTTCAATCCGGCGCACGGGTTCTGATCCCGGCCTTCACCTTTGCCGCTGTGCCCTCCTCCATCGTCCATGCCGACTGCGTGCCGGTGCTCTGCGAGGTTGGCGAGAATTACCGTATCGATCTTGGGCATTTCCGCCACCTGATGGACAACGGCGTGGAAGCCGTGATGATCTCGCATATGCGCGGACACACCTCCGATATGGACGCGATCCTTACTGAGGCCGAGGCCCGGGGCATTCCGGTGATCGAGGATGCCGCACATTCGCTGGGCACCACGTGGAATGGCCGAAATATCGGCACGCTGGGCCGCATCGGCTGCTTCAGCTTCCAGTCCTACAAGCTTGTGAATGCAGGCGAAGGCGGGATCATGATCTCTGACGATGCCGATGCGATTGCCCGCGCAGTCATCATGTCGGGGGCCTATGAGCATAACTGGCGAAAGCACGGCGTGGATGCCGATCTTGAAGCCGCCTTCGCACGCTGGCAGAACCAGTTGCCGCTTTATAACCTGCGGCTTGGGAACCTCTCCGCCGCCGTCATCCGCCCGCAATTGGCTGAAGTGGCCCGCCGCGTCCGTGATGGCCGCCGCAATCACGATCACACTGCCGCACGCCTCAACGTGAGCCCTTGGATCGAAGTGCCCGAGAAACTCGCCCCCGAAGAGCGCGCCCCGGATTCGATCCAGTTCAATCTCGTGGGCATGAACGATGCCGAAGTTGCCGCCTTCCAGGAGGCCGCGAACCAGCGCGGTGTGAAAGTGCAGGTCTTCGGGGCAAGCCGCGATAACGCGCGCGCCTTCTGGAACTGGCAATTCCTGCGTGATCTTCCCGATCTGCCGCAAACCCGCGCGATGCTGATGAAGGCCTGCGATGTGCGCCTGCCTGCCCGCCTCACGCTCGCGGAATGTGACCTGATTGCCGAAGCGCTGGTGCGCGCCGCACAAGATGTGATGGGCAATCTGCGCGCCTTTGGCACCTAATCACGGTGCTATCTGCACCCGCGCTTCCATCCAGGGATGCGCTTCCACCATGGGGCGCACCACCACTTCTGCCAGAACGGGCTTCAGCTTGTCGGCCACGCGGGCTGGCATATCGCCCAAGATACCCCGTCGCGCACTCAGACTGATCGAACGCGTCAATGGCGCGAAGGGCAGATCCATGATCTCCACCTGATCGCGGAAGCGTTTGGCACGTGCCAAGGCGAGCGGCGTCAGGATCGTCCAGCCCGCCCCTTGCGCAACCATCGCCAGAATGGCGTGGTAACTGTCCAACTCGAAGCGCTGCGAGAGTGTGAGGTTCTGTCGTGCCAGATGCGACGCCAAGAGCCGCCCCATGTAGTGGCGTGTGGTATATTGCACCAAGGGCAGTTGTTTGAGTTGCTTCAACGTATCGCGATCCGCGCGCAAAGCCCCTTTTGGTGCCGCCACAACGAAGCCTTCCGTCAAGAGCGGGTGCACTTCCATCCAGTCCGCTTGCGCGCCCATGTCAGCCGCCACGATCACATCCAAGGCCCGCGCGTCCAATTGGTCATGCAGGTAATGCGAGGCCCCTGTCTCCAAGAGAAACTGCGCGCCCTTCAGATCCGCCGCCAATTGCGTCAGGAGGCGCGGCGTCACGTCCGCTTCGAAATCCTCGATCATCCCCAAGCGGAACCGCGTCAGCACCGACATATCGGCCATTGCCAATTCGGCCCGCGCCTGTGCTGCCTCGTTCAGGATCGCACTCGCACGGCGGCGGAACAACTCGCCCGCAGGCGTCAGCACCACAGGGCGCGCATTCCGCTGCAAGAGCGTCGCCCCGACGGCCCCCTCAAGGTTCGTCAATTGCTGGGAAACAGCCGAAGGCGACGCATCGAGGCGGCGCGCGGCGGCAGAGATAGACCCCTCTTCCGCCGTCGCCACGAACACTTCGATTCCCCAGAGGGTGATCCTGCCGGGGCTGTCGACCATGCCCTGTCCTTACTTGTCCATCTTGCTCAGCTTGGCCTGCAAATCGGCCAACTGCTTCTTGATCGCATCCAGCCCGTCATCCGGTTCGGCGGCAGGCTCTTCTTTCGCGGGCGCACTCCAGCCACCCTTCATCGACTGCATCCCGACCATGCCCTGCGTCATCGCTTTCAGGAATGCCTCCTGCTGCGCTTGCATCGCCTCGAACCCCGGCATCTTCGCCATCGGGTTCACCTTGGTCATGTTCTCCATCATCTTCGACTGGCCATCACGCATCATGTCGAATGTGGATTGCAGGAATTGCGGCACGAAGGATTGCGCTTGGTTCGTGTAGCTCCGCACCAGATCGGTGAGGATATTCACGGGCAACATGGTCTCGCCACGGCTTTCGTGCTCAGCAATGATCTGCAACAGATATTGCCGCGTCAGGTCGTCGCCGGATTTCAGATCGACGATCTGAACTTCCCGGCCCTCGCGGATAAATCCTGCGATATCGTCCAGCGTCACGTAATCACTGGTTTCGGTGTTATAGAGCCGGCGGCTCGCATAACGCTTGATGAGTAGTGGTTTGTTGGCGTCTGCCACGAAACTCTCCCTCCCGTGAGGCTGCGGTGCAGCAAAGCCTAAGCCACACGCCCGCCCAATGGCAAGCTGTGTTTGCCCCTGCGGCATTCGCGACAGGATGGAAAAGGAAAGGCGGGCCATGGGCCCGCCTTGTCGCGTGTCACGTTCTGTTAGGGAGGAGAGGAGAGAACGTGGCCTCGCGGCATCCCCTGGAATTACTTCGCTGCAACTTTCTTGGCTGCGGCGGTGGCTTCCTTGGTTGCTTTCTGAACAGCAGCCGATGCTTCTTCAGCAACGTCTTTGCCAGCAGCCATCAGGATTTCCACGGTGTCCATCTGGAGCTTCTTCGCGACTTCAGCGAAAGCAGCCATGTTCTCTGCAGCAACTTCAGCAGCAGCCGAAGCGAAGTCGGTCATTGCTTTTGCGTAGTCTGCGGGCTCTGCCTGAACCTTGGCAATTGCCGAGATCTTGGTGAGGGTGTCTTTGGTCCACTTCGAGGAGATGTCCGAGGACTTCTCAGCAGCGGTCAGAGCAACCGAAGCAAGCTTTTCGTTGAGAACAGCAGCGTTCTTGGCAGCGCCTTCGAATGCTTTGGTGTCAACCGGGAACGCGCCCATCATGTCTTTCATGATCGCGGTGAAATCTTGTGCCTTGGTCATTGGAATATTCCTTTGCTGCGCTTGCCGGGCCCACCCCGGTTTCTGCGTATGCAAAAAGAGATATACGCTGCGCTGCAGAAAATCAACCTCTTTTTCTGCAGCGCAGCAATACTTCTGATTGTGACGCCAAATCAGCTATTTGGGTCTGCCGCTACGTAAGTTCCGGGGGCATCACAGAGCACCGGATGCGCAGAATCGCCCGGTTGGCGTGCGGGAATCATCTTGCCCGAACGCCCCGCCAGCCACGCCTCCCAACGCGGCCACCAGCTTCCCGCATGATGCTCCGCCTTGGCCTTCCACTCGGCTGCCGGAAGGCTCAAATCTCCATTGGTATAATGGCCATACTTCTTTTTTGTCGGCGGATTGATGATGCCCGCGATATGGCCGGATTCGGAGAGAATGAAGGTCTTGTCCTTCGACCCCATCTTCTGCGCGCCGCGATAGCTGTCCACCCAAGCCGCGATATGGTCGGTCTCACAGGCAATCAAGCACACGGGCACATCCACATCCTCGATTTGCAACTTCTGGTTCACAAACTCGATGCCGCCATCGGCAAATTTGTTGCCTTGGCAAAGCCCGCGCAGATACTCCATCGACATCTTCGCCGGCAGGTTCGTGCCATCCCCGTTCCAGAACAGAAGATCGAAGGCGGGCGGCTTCTCGCCCATCATGTAGTTCCGGATTGCAGGCTGATAAATCAGGTCGTTCGAGCGCAGGAACGAGAAGGTCCGCGCCATGATGAACGAGCGCAAAACCCCGTTGTCCTCCACTTCCTTGGCGATCCCGTCGATGAAATCGTCCTGAAGGAAAGGTGTGAACTCGCCCTGCTCCGAGAAATCGGTCAGCGTGGTAAAGAACGTGGCCGATTTGACCGTGTCATCACCCCGCGCCTTCAACAGCGCCAGCGTCATCGAAAGCGTCGTGCCCGCGATGCAATAGCCCACCGCGTTCACCTGCTTCTCACCGGTGATCGCCTTGATCTCGCGGAACGCCGTCAGATAGCCGTCCTCGATGTAATCGCCCATCCCCACATCGCGATAGCTCGCATCGGGGTTCACCCAGCTCACCACGAACAGCGTGTAGCCCTGATCGACGATCCAGCGGATCAGGCTGT
>RFUP01000202.1 GCA_009922885.1 Paracoccaceae bacterium | reverse complement strand
CATGGGACAATCCCTGAAGTTCCTCGGCCCTGTGCGCCCCGGCGATATGGTGCGCGCGGAAGTGGAAGTGATCGGGATTGACCACGGCAAGCGCCGCGTGCAACTGGATTGCCGCTGCCTTGTGAACGGGAAGAAGGTGCTGGTTGGGGAAGCCACGGTTCTGGCACCGTCGCGCAAGTTCGACTGAACCTTCACAAAAGCCGTTTCGCAGGAAAACCGCCTGCGCCCCATCAAGGCCATTTTGGAAAGCCGCCCACAATTCGGGGCGGCTTTTTTGCTGTTAACCTTTTGAAAATTGGCGTTTCCGAAGCGTATGGATTGCGTACGGCATGTGTATGGCAAGCGTCATGACGTTGGTCGGGCCATGAATGGTTAACGGGATGCAGCGCCATTTCCGCTACGCACGGCTTGCGGGCCGCGCCGAGGCGGGCTAACCCTCGGCGCATGCAGATCAACCGCGATTACAGAACGACCCCCGAAAGCGCGCGTGGCGCTTCTGCCGCCATTGGCAATTTCGATGGCGTGCATCTGGGGCATCGTTCGGTGATCGAACTGGCGCGCGCGGCGGGCGGGCCACTGGGGGTTGTGACCTTCGAGCCGCATCCGCGCGAGGTGTTCCAGCCGGACGCCCCCCCCTTCCGCCTGATGAGCCCGGACGCGAAGGCGCATCGGCTGGAGAAGCTGGGCGTAGAGGTGCTGCACGAGTTGCCCTTCGACAAGGATCTGGCGGGGCTATCCCCCGAACAATTCGCCCGCGACGTTCTGGCCGAGGGCTTGGGCCTCCGCCATGTGGTGGTGGGCGCGGATTTCCGGTTCGGGAAGGCGCGCGCAGGCGGCACGGAAGACTTGCGCGCCTATGGCGAGGCCTTCGGGTTTGGCGTGACGATTGCGCCGCTTCTGGAAGGCAAGGACGGGGATGTTTCTTCGACTGCGATCCGCGAGGCTTTGGCGGAAGGCCGCCCCGGCGATGCGCAGGCGATGCTCGGGCATTGGCACCGGATCGAGGGCGAGGTGATCCACGGCGAGAAGCGCGGGCGGGAATTGGGGTTCCCGACGGCGAATATGTCGATGGACGGGCTGCATCTGCCAAAGTTCGGGGTCTATGCGGTATTGGTCGATGTGCTCGACGGGCCGCATCGCGGCAGCTACCACGGCGCGGCGTCGCTCGGCGTGCGGCCGATGTTCGGCGAGAACCGCCCGAACCTCGAAACCTTCGTTTTCGATTTCAAAGGCGACCTTTACGGCGCGCACCTCTCCATTGGGCTGGTGGCTTTCCTGCGCCCCGAGTTGAAGTTCGACGGGCTGGAGGCGCTGATCGCACAGATGGATGCGGATTGCGCGGACGCGCGGCGCATTCTGGGGGATGTGGCGAAAGCCTAATCGCCGCTTGGCATTCAGAACGGCGCGGCGTATAGCGGCGCCTTGACCGAACAGACCGAACAGACGGAGCCTGACGATGCAGGGCAGCGCTAATCTCAACATCATGCTCAAGGCCGCGCGTAAAGCGGGCCGTTCCCTCGTGAAGGATTTCCGCGAGGTGGAGAATCTTCAGGTGTCGATGAAAGGCGCGGGCGACTTCGTGTCGAAGGCCGATATCGCGGCCGAGAAGATCCTGAAGGACGAGCTTCTGGGCGCGCGCCCGACTTATGGCTGGCTGGCCGAGGAAGGGGGCGAGATCGCAGGCGATGACCCGACCCGCCGCTGGATCGTGGACCCGCTGGATGGAACCACGAACTTCCTGCACGGCTTGCCGCATTGGGCGATCTCGATCGCGCTTGAGCATAAGGGGCAGATCGTTTCGGCTGTGATCTATGACGCGGCGAAGGACGAGATGTTCTATGCCGAGAAGGGTGCGGGCGCTTGGATGAACGACTCGAAGCGTTTGCGCGTTTCGGGGCGGCACCGGATGATCGAGGCGATTTTCGCGACGGGGATTCCGTTCGCGGCAAAGCGCACGCTGCCGGCCACGCTGCAAGACCTCGCGCGTTTGATGCCTACTTGCGCAGGTGTGCGCCGTTTTGGAGCGGCATCGCTGGATCTGGCTTATGTGGCAGCTGGCCGCTTTGACGGGTTCTGGGAGCGCGAGTTGCAGCCGTGGGATATCGCGGCGGGGATGCTTCTGGTGACGGAAGCGGGCGGTCTCGTTGGCCCGATCCGTGACGGGCACCAGCCGTTGGAGCATGGCGATATCGTTGCGGCGAATGGCGAAATTTTCAACAGCTTCGCGGATGTGGTGCGGGCGCGCCCGTAAATCCGATTGAGCGTTTCCCGTTCGGGGAAGAGCACGCAATGCCCCCGAACAGCGGATGGGACGGGCAGCGGATCGCCGCGGCCCCTGTGGCGCTTCGCGCTGTTCACACGGGCGAAGCGGCGCTTTACCGGCGACCGCGCCCTGCCCTTGGCACCCCTGCCACCGCGTCGGGGTAATGGGCTTCAGGGTGTGGCGGATGGCCTTTGGTGCGGTTCCAGAAGCCTGTGCCGCCAAGCGCGCGGAATTTCGGGACGGTGAGCACGAGGCCAGCCAAGAACCCGCCCGCATGTGCCCAATAGGCGACGCCCCCCTCAGAGGTGGGCGCGCCGAAGCCGCCCAAGAGCTGTATCCCGAACCAGACGCCGAGCATGAGCCATGCGGGCAGCGGGAAGATGCGGAAGAAGACGATGAAGATGACGAGGATGTCGACCTTCGCTTTCGGGAAGAGGAGGAGATAGCCCCCCATCACCCCTGCAATCGCGCCCGATGCGCCGACGGTGGGGATTTCGGAAAGCGGGTCCATCATCACATGGGTGAGACCTGCGGCAATGCCTGCGGCGAGGTAGAAGCAGAGGAAACCCAAATGGCCCATCTCGTCTTCCATGTTATCGCCGAAAATCCAGAGAAAGAGCATGTTGCCTGCGAGGTGCATCAGCCCGCCATGCAGGAACATCGAGGTGAGAAGCCCGCCAAACGCGCCGTTTTGCGTAACCTCGACCGGAAAAAGCGCCCAGCGCCCGAAGAAGGAATTCAGGGCCATGTCATCGGCAAAGAGCGGCAGGTAACTGAGGAAGATGCCCACATTCGCGAGGATCAGCGCCCATGTGACATAGGGCGTGCGGGTGGAGGGGTTATGGTCGCGGATGGGGAACATCGGCTTCTCCCGGTTAGGTACCCATTGAAATCGTTGCAGAAACAGCGCGACGCCAGCGAGCGTGGGCGGCTTGGCGGGCTTCTTCGGTGGTGGCGGGGGTAAAGCGGCGCTCGGGGGCCAAGCTTTTGGCGAAAGCGTCGGGGCCGTCGCAGAGCCCCGCGCCGTAGCCTGCGAGCCATGCTGCGCCAAGGGCTGTGGTTTCGAGCATGTGCGGGCGATCGACGGGGGCGCCAAGGGTGTCGGCCAAGGCCTGCATGGTCCAATCGGAGGCGGCCATGCCACCATCGACACGGAGCACGGTTTCGGACGCACCCGACCAGTCGGCCTGCATGGCCTGCCAGAGATCACGCGTTTGGTAGGCCACGGACATGAGGGCGGCGCGGGCGAGTTCGGCGGGGCCTGTGTTGCGGGTGAGGCCAAAGAGCGCGCCGCGCGCGTCGGGATCCCACCATGGCGCACCGAGGCCTGTGAAGGCAGGCACGAGGAGCACGTCTTGTGCGGGATCAGCGCTTTCCGCCAGCTTTTGGGTTTCCGGCGCGGAGGCGATGACGCCAAGCCCGTCGCGGAGCCATTGCACGGCTGCGCCCGCGATGAAAATCGCCCCTTCAAGGGCGTAGGTGGTGCGGCCATCGATGCGGGCGGCGATGGTGGTGAGGAGGCGGTTTTGCGAGGCAACGGGCGTTTCGCCCGTGTTCAGGAGCGCGAAACAGCCGGTGCCATAGGTGGATTTCATCATGCCAGGGGTGAAACAGGCCTGCCCGATGGCAGCGGCTTGCTGATCGCCCGCGATGCCGCGAATGGGGATGGCCGCACCGAAAAGCGCGGGATCGGTGGTGCCGAAATCACCGTTCGAGGAGCGGACATCGGGCAAAAGCGCCATGGGGATATCGAGAAGCGCGCAGAGGTCTGCGTCCCATGCGCCCTTGGCGATGTCATAGAGCATGGTGCGCGAGGCGTTGGTGGCATCGGTGGCGTGGGTGCGCCCGCCTGTGAGGTGCCAGAGGAGCCAGCTATCGACGGTGCCGAAGGCAAGCTCGCCCTTGGCGGCGCGGGCGCGGGCTTCGGGGATCGCATCAAGCATCCACGCGAGTTTGGTGCCCGAGAAATAGGGATCGAGGAGAAGCCCTGTGCGAGCGGCGATCATCGGCTCGTGGCCATCCGCGCGGAGGCGCGCGCAGGTGGCGGCGGTGCGGCGATCCTGCCAGACGATGGCGTTGTGCAGGGGCTTTCCGGTGGCGCGTTCCCACAGCAGCGTGGTTTCGCGCTGGTTGGTGATGCCGATGGCGGCAATCGCGGGCGATCCGGCCTTGGCGATGGCGGCTTTGGCGGTGGCAAGCGTGGTGTGCCAGAGGGCCATGGGATCGTGTTCGACCCAGCCGGACGCGGGATAGAGCTGCGGGAATTCCTCTTGGGCCGTGGCTTTGAGGGCGAGGTCCGGTGCGAAAACGAGGGCGCGGGAGGAGGTGGTGCCTTGGTCGAGTGCGAGAATATGGGTCATGCTTGGGCCTCCTCGAACCAGCGGGTGACGGCGGCTGCTTCTTCGGGACTGAGGTGGAGGCCGAGTTTGGAGCGCCGCCAGAGCGCGTCTTCGGCGGTACACGCCCATTCCTTTTCGCGCATCCAGCGGAGTTCGGCTTCCGAGAGGTCTGCGCC
>RFUP01000201.1 GCA_009922885.1 Paracoccaceae bacterium | reverse complement strand
GAGCAGCACAGGCGCCATCGGCCCGTTCCCCTCCGCCGCCTCACCATGGCAGGTCGCACAATACTGCAGGAACAAGGCCCGCCCCGTCAGCGCATCCTGCGCAAGCGCAGCGCCAGCCCATGCCAAACACCCAAGACCCAAAAGAACTCCACGCATCGCTTACCCTTCCTGCAGGCTTTCCAGATAGCTGACGATCAACACCAGCGACTTCGGCGTCGGCACCCGCGTGCCATCTTCCGCCACCACCATCACCGTCTCCCCGTCCAGAAGCGGCCCGAACTCCGGCATCACCCGTGCCGAATAACGATCCGGATAGCCATGGATCCACGCCATCGCCCGCTCCCGTGGGAACACACCACCGTTGGAGGCCGAAAGACGCGTGAGATCCGCAGGCGCCACCGGTAATTCACCCGCGATCACCCCATCCCCCTTACCGCTCACCCCATGGCATCCTGCACAAAGGGCATCGTAAAGCTCCGCCCCCGGCGGCTCGGCAACGGCACAGCCAGCCAACACCATCAAGGCCACCCACCCGAACGCTCTCATGCCTATCTCCTTGTTCGCGCTGCCTTTCACTTTGCCCCCGGCCGCGCCAATCCGTCTTGATCCAGATCAGCCGGATAGACATTGCCGCCAAACCGCTGCACTCTACCGGAAAATTGAGAAGGAACATGTGCGTGACACTCACCCGCGACGAGGCCCAAAACTGGCTTGCCACGGCCTTCGCCCCATGGGTTCAGGCCCTCTCCCTCACCATCGAAGAAATCGGCCCCACCCGCGCCGTGCTCTCCATGCCCAATACCGACGCCATCAACCGCATGGGCGGCATCATCAGCGGTCAGGCCCTCGCCGCCATGGCCGACACTGCGATGGTCTTCGCCTGCGCGGGTCACTTCGGAGAAATGCGCCCCGTCGCCACCACCACCCTCGACACCCAGTTCCTTCGCCCCGGAACGGGCGAACGGGTGCGCTGTGAAGCCGAAATCGTGCGCGCCGGAAAAGCCATCATCTTCGCCCGCGCCACCATGATCAGCCTGCCCGAAGAAAAACCCGTCGCCACGGCCACCGCCACGTTCTTTGCTGGATAATTCGATGCCCCAAACCACCACCTATGCTCTTGTGATGTTCGCCGCTGGCATGGGCATCCCGATCCTCGCCGCCCTGAACGCAGCCCTTGGCCGCCACATCGGCGCACCGGCTGCAGCTTCTGTGCTTCTCTTCTGCGTCGCAGCCGTCGTGGCCCTCGTCACCACGCTCCTCACCCGCCAAACGGGCGCACTTTCCGCCATTCCGCTCGCCCCGAAACACACTTGGCTCGCAGGCTGCTTCGTCGCCTTCTACGTCCTCTCCATCACCTGGATCGCGCCCAAGTTCGGCATCGGCAACGCAGTCTTTTTCGTGCTTCTGGGCCAGTTGGTCTCCGCCGCCGTGATCGACCATTTCGGCCTCTTCGGCGCGCGCCTCACCCCCTTCAGCCTCTCGCGCGGCCTCGGCATCGCCCTCATGGCGGCAGGCGTTTTCGTCACGCAAAAGGTCTAGAGCATTTCGAGAAAAAGTTGATAGACTTTTTCGGGCGCCGTTTCAGCATTAAAGCGAAACGCTTTAGAGGGGCCAACGGCCCCCCTTTCTCTTTTCCAAATATCCAAATTCCTCGCGCCCCAAAGGCGGGCGCGTGCGGCGAAGGCTCAAGCCTCGGCCAAAGAGGCCTCCAAGGCTGCCCAAAGCGTCTCCAAGGGCTCGATGCCCACCGAAAGCCGCACGAAACCGGGTGCCACCGCATCCCCCCAACGCGCCCGCCGTTCTGCCGAGGAATGCACCCCGCCGAACGAGGTCGCAGGCTGCAAATAGGCGCAGCCATTGATGAACCGCTCGCCCGCCGCCTCGTCTTTCAGCGTCAGGCCAATGAGGAACCCCCCCGTCACCATCTGCTTCTTCATGAGGTTATGCGCGGGATCGCCGGGCAGCCCCGGATAGCGCAGCGCCTGCACCTTCTTGTGCTCGGCAAACCGCTCCGCAATCACATGCGCCGAGGCGCACATCCGCTGGAACCGCAATTCCAGCGTCTCAAAGCCGCGATGGGTCAACCACGCATCGAAGGGGCTGGGAATACCCCCCGAAATCTTGCGCCAATCCTTGAGCGCCGCATAAAGCGTTGGGTCGCGCGTCGTCACATGGCCCATCAGCACATCGGAATGCCCACCCGGTGCCTTGGTGTCCGCCGCCACCACCATATCCGCGCCCAAGTCCAAGGGGCGCTGGCCATAGGGTGTCATGGTCGTGTTATCCACCACCACGATCCCGCCTGCGGCGTGCACCTCCGCCGCGATCCCCGCGATATCGCACAGGTCCAACCCGGGGTTCGAGGGGCTTTCGAGGAACACCATCCGCACGCCCGCAAAGCCGCCTTGGGTCATCGCCGAAGTGGCGCGTTCCTCCACCACAACGCCTAAAGGTTTCAGGAACTTATCCGCCAGCATCCGCGTCGTGTAATAGCCGTCCGACGGGATGATCACCTTGTCACCCGCCTTCACCGCCGCGAAAAACGCCGCCGAAATCGCGCCCATCCCCGAAGGGAAAGCCACCGCCTGCGCGCCTTCCAGATGGCCCAGCGCATGTTCCAACCCGTCCCATGTCGGGTTGTCCATCCGCCCGTAACCCCGCGCCCCCGTCGGATCGCCCGGCAGGTGATACATCGAGGCCAACGTGATCGGCAGCGCCACCGGATCGCCCTTCGCGAGCTCCGCACGGCGCAGGTGCATGATCTCGGCGGCGCGCTGTTCCATCTCGTCCATACTCGGCACTCCTCTGCTTCGCGGCCACTCTGCCCCGCCCGTCAGGGAAGCGCCAGTGGGGTTCAGTTCACCAGCGTCTCAAGCGGTTTGCCGCCCAGATGCGCCGCCACGTTCCGCCGCTGCAACGCGCCCATTTCTGCGCGCGTTTCCACTGTGCCCGACCCCTGATGCGGCTGTACGGTCACATTCGGTAGCGTATAGAAACGCGGATCGATCTTCGGCTCGTTGAGGAACACATCCAGCGCCGCACCGCCCAAAGCCCCGCTTTCCAAGGCCGTAATAAGCGCTGCCTCGTCCACCGTGGTCCCGCGCGAAATATTCACCAGAATGCCGCGCGGCCCCAAAGCGTCGATCACCTCTTTCGAAACGATGCCTTTCGTGGCCTCACCGCCCACCGTCGCCACCACGAGGTAATCCACCGCTTCCGCAAGGCTCACCGGATCGGCGTGATAGGTCCAGCCGGGGGTCTCTTTCTCCGAGCGCGCGAAATAGTGGATCTCGCATTTGAACGCCGCCAAGCGGTCCGCAATCTCGCGCCCGATCCGCCCCAGCCCCAGAATGCCCGCGCGTCCGCCCGAAATCTTGCGGTTGAGCGGGAATTCCCCCTTCTCCGCCCACTGCCCCAACCGTGCCCAGTCAGACGCCGCAATCATCTTCCGGCCATGCATCAGCAACAGCCCCACGGCCACATCCGCCACGTCATCATTCAGCACATCCGGCGTATTCGTCACCTTGATGCCCCGCGCGGAAGCCGCCTTCACGTCGATCGCATCATAGCCCACGCCGTAATTCGCGATCACACCAAGAGCGGGCAGCATATCCATCTCCGCCGCCCCGAAAGGCAGATGCCCCTTGTAGGCCACCGCCTTGATGCCCGCGCGCTCCGCCTCCGAAAGCGCCGCCAAAGCCGCCGGATTGGCGATGAATTTCGCAGCGAAATCCGTGGTCAACGCCACAGCGTCCGTGTCGGCATAGGGGCCAATGGCCAGCGTCTCAGTCATGGTCAGTCCTTTCACGAATGGCCGAGCGCGGCCCGAAACCGATTGAGCCAGCCCAAGCCGGCCGATGTCTGCCCCAAGCGGGGCTTGTATTCCGCCCCCACAGGGCGCTCCCATCCCGCTGCCGCGAAGGCACCCAGAATGTTGATGTAATCCAACTCGCCCGCATCGGGCTCGCCCCGATCCGGCACTGCCGCGATCTGCACATGGCCCACATCGCTCCGGACCGCTTCAAAGCGCCGGATCAGGTCTCCGCCCATGATTTGCAAATGATAGCAATCGAACATGATCTTGAGGTTGCCATGGCCGAGCGCCGCCACGATCTCGCCCGCATGCTCCAAACGGTGCAGGTGATAGCCCGGCACGTCGCGCGTGTTGATTGGCTCGATGAGCACCCCCATGCCCTTGGCCCCCGCCAGATCGCAAGCCTCGTCCAACGTCGCGCGAAACGCCGCTTCCGCCGCCGCACCGCCATCGGTTTTGCCCGCCATCACGTGCACCGCGCCAGCCCCCATCGCCGCGCCATACTCCACCGCCTCGCGCACCGCCGCACGGGCCTCGTCCACGCGCGCAGCCAGTGCCGCCAAGCCGAAATCGCCCGCCGCCACATCCCCGGGTCGCGTGTTGAGGCCGAGCATCGTCAGCCCCGTTTCCTCCAGCGCCCCCCGCATCTCCGCCACGGGCACCGTATAGGGGAAATGGCATTCCACCGCGTCAAACCCGTCCCGCTTCGCCGCGCGAATGCGCTCCGGCAAGGCAAGCTCCGCATAAAGAAACCCGATATTCGCCGAGAACCGCATCAATCCCACTCCACGTCAAACCGCGTCACAACCGCCTGCACCTGCTCCGGTGTCAGCCCGATCACCCCATGCCCGTGCGTCAGCATCGCGAGCTTCGCGGTCTCTTCCAATTCTTCCATCGCCTGCACCGTGGCCGCCAGTTCCTTGCCCGCCACCACCGGCCCATGATTGGCCAGCACAACTGCCGAACGCTTGCCCGCCAGCCCCCGA
>RFUP01000021.1 GCA_009922885.1 Paracoccaceae bacterium | reverse complement strand
GTGCAACATCAGTAGCAATACCTGTAGATTTAATTCTACAGTTTTCTGATGAACCACCAAGAATTGTTGTATTATCTCCAGCAACTAAACGGTCTCCTTCCAAATCAACGGTGGTTGTGAAGAAATAAGTATAGTTGTCTTTAAGATTGATTACACCATCTACTGCTGTTGGTAAATCATTCTTACTTCCAACAAAAATAAAGTTTACAACATCATCCAAGAACTTGAACTGAGTTTCACCACCACCACCAATCGTTGCCATTTGTTGTTGGATACGATTGATAAAGAGTTGGTAATGATCGTTGAGTTGTTGAACCGTTACAAACTGTTGATTGAGTGGTGTAAGAGGGTCAGTGTTCTTAACTTCAGGAGGTTCATTCAATAAACCTTCTGTAAGATTTTTCTTTGGTTGAGGAATAGGAGTATTCTTAAGTTGCTGACGAAGTTCATAAACTTCATCGTGCTGATTGACAACTAAGTTCTGTAAGAAATCAATATTCTCCGTAAGTTGTTTAGTTTGTTCCTTTAATATATCTACTTCTGTTTTTTTCTGCTCTGCCTCGTACTCCTCAAAAGTTCTTTTTTTACCAGAAGAACTCTTGGGAGTTGATGGATTTTTGGGACTAATATGATGTAAAATTTTAGAATACTTATTCATCAGTATGTTTTTTGAGTATTTATAGTTCAGGTGGAGTGGGCCAAGTTACACTTGTAGGAAATCCAACTTGTTGTGGAACATCTAAAAGTGCTTGACGATATGCGATCATATCATCTTTTTGTTGCTGTGTTAGTGTTTGCCATCTCACAACATTAATAGTATCAACGTGAATTCTTAACCACTTATCTCTAAGTTCTCTTTGTTTTTCTTCAAGTTGTTCTATAGTTGGTGCTGGAGGTTGAGGATAATCCCATCCAGAACCAGTCCAAGTCCATCCAATATCTCCGTCGTGTTGTGGAGCAACTTCAATACCGGGAGTTGGATTGTGATCCTCTGGTCTATCCAGAGAAACAACATTAACTACTTTTTTTGTGACTGTATCTAAAAGACAAACTCTCATTTTTACAAGTATTCTAGTATGTAAATGACTCCAGGTTCTCCAGCACCACCAGCAGCACCAGTAGCAGTATCAATACAACCAGCACCTCCACCACCAGTACCATAACAAGCAGCAGATGCTCCGGCAACAGATCCTGTATTCCAAGCTGTTGCTCCTCTACCTCCACCACCCCAATATGAGGCACCTCCATTTCCACCAAGACCAAACTCAGTTACGTTATCACCTGCACCAGAACCACCATCACCACCAGGAATATTTATGTCTCCATTAAGAGCAGTTCCACCAATACCACCAAGAGCAGCCGCACCAACTGCAGGAGCACCTCCACCATTTCCTAATGCACCACCAAGTCCAGTAACTGATACTCCAGCACCTACAGGAATAAAGAAACTATTTCCTCCTGCTGTTCCATTTCCACCAGTATCAAGTCCTCCAGTTCCATTTCCCCCCACAGTATAAGTTGCTGTTGCACCTACTTCTGCAGCAGTATAGACTTTAATTGCAGTTCCTCCTGCACCTCCTCCACCACCTCCAGATCCTGAGGTAGTTCCTGCACTATCAGCACCACCTCCTCCTCCCCCACCACCTGTTACATACACTATTGCACGTTTTAATGTTACTGGAGCAGTATAAGTTGCATTAGAACCTGTGGTGTAAACTACAAGATTTATTGCGTGATTGCCAACACCTTGAGTTCCTTGAGAACTTAAAGATCCTTGAAGTCCTTGAACTCCTTGAGTTCCTTGTAATCCCCAAACTCCTTGAGTTCCTTGTAATCCCTGAACTCCTTGTGTTCCTTGTAATCCCTGAACTCCTTGAGTTCCTTGTAATCCCCAAACTCCTTGAGTTCCTTGTAATCCCTGAACTCCTTGTGTTCCTTGTCTTCCCTGAACTCCTTGAGTTCCTTGAAAACTTATAGAACCTTGAAGTCCTTGAAAATTTTGAATACCCTGTGTTCCTTGGAATCCCCAAGTTCCTTGAGATCCTTGAAGTCCTTGAGAACCTTGAAGACCTTGAGTTCCTTGAGTTCCTTGTAAACCTTGTGTATTTTGAATACCTTGTCTTCCTTGGAGTCCTTGAAGTCCTTGAAGTCCTTGAATGCCTTGTGGACCTTGATTTCCTTGTATCCCTTGTCTTCCTTGTGTTGCTTGAAGACCTTGAAGACCTTGAGTTCCTTGGGCTCCCTGGAGACCTTGAATACCTTGAGTTCCTTGTAACCCTTGTCTGCCTTGAGTTCCTTGAAGACCTTGAGTACCTTGAGTTCCTTGAAGACCTTGAGTACCTTGAGTTCCTTGAAGACCTTGAGTACCTTGGGTTCCTTGAAGACCTTGAGTTCCTTGAGCACCTTGGAGTGCTTGAGTTCCTTGAGCACCTTGGAGTGCTTGAGTTCCTTGAGCACCTTGGAGTGCTTGAGTTCCTTGGAGTCCTTGAGTTCCCTGTAATCCTTGAGTGCCTTGGGTTCCTTGGGTACTTTGTCTTCCTTGAATACCTTGGAGACCCTGAGATGCTTGATATGATGGTGGTAAAAAAGTGGAAATATTGGTTGGCATTTCAGTTTATGTATATTCTACTATGTAAATGACCCCAGCAGTTCCAGTTCCTCCATTAGAACCTGTAGTTGAGTCGATGGTAGCACTACCACCACCTCCTGACCCATAAGAAACACCATTAGAACCAGCAGCAGTAGCAGCAGCTTGTACTGTTGCTCCTCTACCACCACCACCCCAATATGAGGCACCTCCATTTCCACCAACTGATATTTCAGCACCATCGTCTCCTGCTCCTGAACCACCATCACCACCTGCGATGTTTATATCTCCACCAAGAGCATTTCCACCAATACCACCAAGAGCAGCAGAACCAACTGCAGGAACACCACCACCATTTCCTAATGCACCACCAAGTCCAGTAACTGATACTCCAGCACCTACAGGAATAAAGAAACTATTTCCTCCTGCAGTTCCTGAAGTGCCGTTAGTTCCTGATCCCGCACCACCACCAGCACCGACAGTATAAGTTGCTGTTGCACCTACTTCTGCAGCAGTATATAGTATAATTGCAGTACCACCTGCACCTCCTCCTCCACCTCCAGATCCGGAAGCAACGTCAGCACCGTCAGAACCTCCTCCACCTCCACCACCACCAGTTACGTGTACTAAAGCTTGAATTAAATTAGCAGGTCTAGTATAAGTTGCATTAGAACCTGTTGTATAAACAACTATATTTACTGTTGGACCAAGACCTTGAGCACCTTGAATTCCTTGGTTTGAAAGACCTTGAATACCTTGAAGTCCTTGAACACCTTGAGTTCCCTGAAGACCTTGTGTTCCTTGACTGCCTTGTAATCCCTGAATACCTTGAATACCTTGTAATCCTTGAGTACCTTGAAGTCCTTGAGTTCCTTGAGTTATTCCTGCAGGTCCTTGAAGTCCTTGGAGTCCTTGAATACCTTGCAATCCTTGAGTACCTTGATTTACTGTACCTTGAGTACCTTGAAGACCTTGAGTTCCTTGAGTACCTTGAAGACCTTGAGCACCTTGTGTGCCTTGTGTGCCTTGAGTTATTCCTGCAGGACCTTGAAGTCCTTGAGTTCCTTGAGTTCCTTGTAATCCTTGAGCACCCTGTAATCCTTGAGCACCTTGAAGTCCTTGAGTTCCTTGAGTTATTCCTGCAGTTCCTTGAAGACCTTGAAGACCTTGAGCACCTTGAAGACCTTGAGTGCCTTGAAGTCCTTGGGAACCTTGAAGTCCTTGGGTTCCTTGAGTGCCTTGTGTGCCTTGAGTTATTCCTGCAGGACCTTGTAATCCTTGAAGTCCTTGAGTTCCTTGAGAACCTTGTAATCCTTGAATTCCTTGTAATCCTTGTGTTCCCTGATTACCTTGAAGTCCTTGGGTTCCTTGAGTTATTCCTGCAGTTCCTTGAAGACCTTGAAGTCCTTGAGCACCTTGTAAACCTTGAGTTCCTTGTGTACCCTGAAGTCCTTGAGTTCCTTGAGTTCCTTGTAAACCTTGAGTGCCTTGAGTACCTTGTAACCCTTGAGTACCTTGAGTACCTTGTAACCCTTGAGTACCTTGGGTTCCTTGAAGACCTTGAGTACCTTGAGTACCTTGGGTGCCTTGAAGACCTTGAGTACCTTGGGTGCCTTGAAGACCTTGAGTACCTTGGGTGCCTTGAAGACCTTGAGTACCTTGAGTGCCTTGGGTGCCTTGAAGACCTTGAGTACCTTGAGTGCCTTGCGTTCCCTGAAGACCTTGAGTACCTTGCAGACCTTGCGTTCCCTGAAGACCTTGAGCACCTTGAATTCCAATATATGTCGAACCCAGAAATGTAGAAAGATTAGTTGGCATATTGATTAATCATTTGGAATTCTTTTATCTAATTCAACTATTGCATCAATTAGCATTGCAATCAAAGGTATATAACGAACCGATTTAACATTATTGGTTTCTGAAACAAGTTCTGGTAAAATTTTCTCAACTTCTTGAGCAATTAAACCATAACTCTTTTCTCCAGTTGTGGCCCAATTGAAGGAAACTGGTGAGAGTTGCTTCAGAATTTCTATGCTGTTATTTATCTCTGATACATTTGTTTTGAGATTTTTATCCGATGCAGAGTTAAAATCAATCGCAGTAATTTGCCCTGTAGTTGCATCAAAACTTAGATAGTTTGTAGTTGTTGTAACTTTGGGTGTGGTGTTTGTTCCTGCAGCAGAAACCATCACTGGATATAAAGTTGTTGATGTAGTATCATTTACTGCACTAATTGTATTTGGATAAGGACCAGTTGATGCAAAGACTTCCCAAGTAGTTCCGTCATAAACAAATTCAACTTCGATTCCTTTAATATCTAATACAAAATCATCAGCAACTCCTTCAATTGTTGAACTGTTTCTTGCAACCGTTAGATTATTTGTAAACCAATCAGCGCCATCAGCAAATACAACACTATTTCCAGTTGTTGGTGTTGCAGGAAGTGTAATTGTAAATGAACCGCCAGATGTATCAGCAATTAATCTATCACC
Organism: Paracoccaceae bacterium; assembly: GCA_009922885.1. Taxonomy (GTDB): domain Bacteria; phylum Pseudomonadota; class Alphaproteobacteria; order Rhodobacterales; family Rhodobacteraceae; genus UBA9554. Next base: position 9,161 of record RFUP01000021.1, on the reverse strand, counting down.
AGCAACTGCAGTATATGTGGTCGTTTTTCTGGACCAAGGAGAAGTTCCTCCACCAGTTGCAGTAGACCAACTAACTCCACTTCCAGTAGATGTAAGAACTGAACCTGCTGTACCTACATTATTATTGCTATCATAAAGACCACTGCGAAGTCTTATTGCACCATTTATGTCAAGTTTTCTTGTTGGGTCGGTAATTCCTATGCCAACATTGCCACCATTCAAGATTCTCATATATTCATTAGCACCTTGTCCAAATGCTATTCCATAATTGGCACCATTTGGATTAAACTCAACATAACCCATTTCAGTAGCATCAACAATTTGAAGTAATTTTGTTGATGCAGTTGTCCAATCGGAACCATCAGATAATCTAGTGGCCTTAATTCTCATATATGAAGTATTTCCACTAGCATAGATGAAATCCGATACTGTAAGAGCATTTCCCACAACAGTTCCTAAGGAACCTTTATTGATACTTAATCCACCCGCACTTAAGACATTAGTGCTTGCATTAAATTGGAATGCTGTTGCAGTACTTCTTGCCTTTGCAGTTTGATTAGAACCAGTTGCTGCAACCATAACTGGGTATAATGTTGCAGTTGTAGTGTCATCAGTTGCGTTGATGGTGTTAGAAGGTCCTGAAGTACCTTGAAGACCTTGTAAACCTTGAGTTCCTTGATTGCTTAAACCTTGAGTACCTTGAGTTCCTTGATTACTGAGACCTTGAGTTCCTTGAGATCCTTGCAATCCTTGAAGACCTTGAGTACCTTGATTGCTGAGACCTTGAGTACCTTGAGTTCCTTGGTTGCTTAAACCCTGAAGTCCTTGTGTTCCTTGACGACCTTGAACACCTTGCAATCCCTGAGTACCCTGATTACTGAGACCCTGAGTACCCTGAGTACCCTGATTACTGAGACCCTGAGTACCCTGAGTACCCTGATTACTGATACCCTGAGTTCCTTGAGTTCCTTGACCTCCACCACCCTGAAGACCCTGAAGACCTTGGGATCCTTGACCCCCACCACCTTGAAGACCTTGTAAACCTTGAGTTCCTTGATTACTTAGACCTTGAAGACCCTGAAGTCCTTGAGTACCCTGACCTCCACCACCTTGAAGACCTTGTAAACCTTGAGTACCTTGTCTTCCTTGAGTGCCTTGAAGTCCTTGAGAACCTTGACTACCCACTACATTCGCAAGTTCATATGCATAAATGACTGGACCAGTATTTTCACCAAAATTAAAGTTTCCTCCAGCTAAAGTTACAACCTTTAAACTATATGAATATGTTCCAGCAGGAGGAGTATCAATTACAGAAATAGCATATGGAGAGTTTTCACTTCCAGCAGAACCTTCAAACTGAACATCATTTCCAATTGCGGTTGAATCTCTGTATAACTGAATACGACCCCAAGTGCCTGCAGTTGCATTTTCTGCATCACCAGTTACAGTAACCTGAACTGGATTTCCATTTGTTGTAATAGTAGTTGTAACAATACCAACTGGGAAAGAAGCACTACTTAATACTGTTTGTTTTGTGCCAAGAGTTTGTGAATAATTTAATGATCCAACTGTAGCAGCAGGACCTTGAATGCCTTGAAGTCCTTGAGTACCTTGATTACTTAAACCCTGAAGACCTTGAAGTCCTTGAGAACCTTGTCTTCCTTGAGTACCCTGAAGACCTTGAGTACCTTGATTACTGAGACCTTGAGTACCTTGATTACTGATACCCTGAGTACCTTGAGTACCCTGATTGCTTAAACCCTGAGTACCTTGAGTACCCTGATTACTGATACCCTGAGTACCTTGAGTACCCTGATTGCTTAAACCCTGAGTTCCTTGAGTGCCCTGACCTCCACCACCTTGAAGACCTTGAGTGCCTTGATTACTGATACCCTGAGTGCCTTGAGTACCTTGATTACTGATACCCTGAGTACCTTGAGTTCCTTGATTACTGATACCCTGAGTACCTTGAGTACCTTGAGTACCCTGAAGACCTTGGGTTCCTTGAAGACCTTGAGTGCCTTGATTACTGATACCCTGAGTACCTTGAGTTCCTTGATTACTGATACCCTGAGTTCCTTGAGTACCTTGATTGGAAATACCTTGAGTACCTTGAGTACCCTGATTACTGATACCCTGAGTTCCTTGAGTACCCTGATTACTTAAACCTTGAGTACCTTGAGTTCCTTGGTTGCTTAAACCTTGAGTTCCTTGAGTACCCTGATTACTTAAACCTTGAGTACCTTGAGTTCCTTGATTACTGAGACCCTGAGTTCCTTGAGTACCTTGTAATCCCTGATTACCTTGAGTGCCCTGAAGTCCTTGATTGCCTTGTGTTCCTTGGAGACCTTGTGTTCCTTGGGTTCCTTGTAATCCCTGATTACCTTGAGTACCCTGAAGACCTTGATTACCTTGTAATCCCTGATTACCTTGAGTACCCTGAAGTCCTTGATTACCTTGAGTACCTTGAAGACCTTGAGAACCTTGAAGACCTTGAGAACCTTGATTACTTAAACCTTGAACTCCTTGAGTTCCCTGAAGGCCTTGTATTCCTTGAGAACCTTGTAAAGAAGCAATATCTAAAGTAATAGTTGCAAGACTTCCAGTAACAGAAGCAGTAATACCTGCTCCTACAAAGTTTAATGTTGTTGCATTACCCTTTATATTTCCTTCATCTTGAATAGCAATAGAAGTTGCAGCACCTGCAGAACTAACTGGCTGCCAACTCCAATTACCTAAACCATCAGCAACAGGAACTTGATTTGTTCCTCCATAGTTGCTACCATCTGGAGATATTTGATTTGCATCAATCTTATTAATAGTTGCAATTCCACTAATATTAAGATTTGGAGAACTGATAACTGTATCAGTAACTTGCATTCCTCCAGCAGCAAGTCTTACTCCATTAGGTACTTGAGTAGAACCAATACCAACACCATAGTTAAATATCCAAGCATCCGTATTCAGTCCGGTAAAGGAACCAGACTTAAACCACATTATTTGCTTATAAGTATCTGGTGTAAGTTCTCCACCAACATTCATACTGATAAGTGGAGTTCCTACCGTAGAAGCAACTGCAATACCACCAGTATTTGCAGTAATATCTGTAGAAGCATCATTGCCAAATGCATCAGTAGTATAACCAACTACAATATCTTTGTCTGTAACTTTAAGTTCATTAACAGCAAGGAATGCTGTAGTTCCACCAACAGTAATATTACCTCCAACATAAAGATTGGAACCATCAAAAGTTAGATTATTAGAACCTGTTGCTATATTGGAACCATCTTTATAGACAATTTGATTGGCAGAACCTGCCACTGGGCCAGCAATTCCTTGGAGTCCTTGAAGACCTTGATTGCCTTGAGTTCCTTGTCTTCCTTGAGTACCTTGTAATCCCTGATTACCTTGAGTACCTTGTAATCCCTGATTACCTTGAGTACCCTGAAGTCCTTGATTACCTTGAGTACCCTGAAGTCCTTGAGTACCTTGAGTACCTTGTAATCCCTGATTACCTTGAGTACCCTGAAGTCCTTGAGTACCTTGAGTACCTTGTAATCCCTGATTACCTTGAGTACCTTGTAATCCCTGATTGCCTTGAGTTCCTTGTAATCCTTGATTACCTTGAGTACCCTGAAGTCCTTGATTACCTTGAGTTCCTTGTAATCCCTGAAGACCTTGAGTACCTTGTAATCCCTGATTACCTTGAGTACCCTGAAGACCTTGATTGCCTTGAGTTCCTTGTAATCCCTGATTACCCTGAAGACCTTGATTGCCTTGAGTTCCTTGTAATCCCTGATTGCCTTGAGTTCCTTGTCTTCCTTGAGTACCTTGAGAACCTTGTAATCCTTGCAATCCTGCAGCAAAAGGAGAAGTCCAACTAACTCCAGCACCAGTAGATATTAAAATACTTCCACCAGCACCTACTTGATTATAAGTATCATATAATCCAGAACGAAGACGAACTCCTCCATTTACATCAAGACTTTGTGTTGCATTTGTAGTTCCAACACCTACCTTCCCAGTAACCTCTAATACTGTTTGATTATCAGTATAAGAACTAATACCAACTCTTAGATTTTTTTGACGGTTACTGAGATACTTTGCCATTGGATTTTATATTAGTTAAGTGTTTCTAAAATACTTGCTATAAATTTCAAATCTGTAGCATTACTACCAGACAAAACAAGTTTGTCCCCACTTTCTAATACCAATTTTCCTGCTAAAAGATTTGCAGTATCATTTGCTGCTATAGGATAATTTTTTAGCATCTCAGTAGTCACTGCCACACCAACAACACTTCTTTGATGTGAAAGAGAAACATCAGCAGAGGAAGATCCAATATTTGCAACTTGTGCTAAAAGAACAACACCAGTATAACCAACAGGTGCCGTGTAAACAGCCGTAGAACTAGTACTTACGACTGAAGTAACTGTTTGGAATACATTAAGTGCTAATGCCATTTTATTATTCTCCTCCTAGTGCTAGAATAAATGGTGTCATTGTTGAGAACAAACTCTTAGAATAAAATGTTCCACTAATCGTTCCTGTTTGCTGATTAATTACAACACCATCCCCAATTCTGAAGTTTCCTGAGTGGTCTGTTGACGTATAAACAACCAGTCCACCATTTTTAGAAAGAGTTTCATTTGCTTGAATAGGAACTCCACCATTTGCAGGTAATGCAGTTGCAATATTTGTTCCAGATCCAATATATTCAAGAGAATGTCCTGATGCAAGAACTCTACTTTGTTTGAAAAATGGAACAGTAGTACCAACTCCAACAGCATAAGGAACATTATCAGTAATTGTAATCGTACAAATTCCAGCAGAAACAGGTGTTGAATTTTGAATTACATAATAAGTTGGAATTAAATTTGCAGTACCTGTTGCAGTATTTATTCCAACATCAGGAGAGCTAAAAGTTACCGTAGGAGTTGAAGTATATCCCCTTCCATTTGAAATCATCTCAACAGAAACAATAGAACCATCTTTTACCTCAGCAACAGCAGTTGCGGGAATACCCCAAGGTGTAGATGGATTACCAATCGTTAGATCTGCATTTCCAGTATATCCAGTTCCACCAGAACCTACTGTAATACTTTCTACACTATAATAAAGTGTATCAAAATAAATGACTTGTCCGTCAAAAGGTCTGACTACATTTATTTTTGCAGTTCCACCGGATTGATATGTATGCGAAAGAGTAGAAACACCAACATAAACTTCAAAGGAAGTTGGTGATGGAACACCAGCAACTTCAAAAATATAACCTTTATTTCCTGATGGATAAGTTACAATTCCTGGACCAGAAGAGCAAGTAAATGCAAGTCCAGCAATTGAAACCCCCATTCCAACATTAAAGTTATGATTTGAACCTACAGTAATTGTTGTAAGTCCTGTTGTATTATCATAAAGTGCATTCGTAACATTCAGAGTTGGAACATTTAAATCAAGAACAAAAGTATCTGCATTTTCTGCCGCAGATGCCGTTACAATACCTGTATATTTTAAAGGACCAACACTATCTGCTACTAGTCCATAATTTCCAAAAGAAGAATTGGAGTTAGTTAAATCGCAAGCAGAACCAGAACCACAATAAACTGCGATTTCGTCGCAAATAGTAAAGAGGGAAACTAACTGTGCGTATCCTTCATTTGTAATAGAACACCCAATACCACCTTGATTGTATTGAGTATAACTATCAAGAACCATTGATTTTAATGGTCCAATACATTTTGAACCATCAATTTTGAGACCAATACTATTTGGAATAAAATTCGTGCAATTTTGAATGTATGGTGATTGGCTTGAATATCCTACTTGATTTGGATTAAATGCAAATATTGCTTTTCCTGAATTCAAAGTTCCGGTAAAAGACATTTCTGCAACATAATTACCTTCAAGAACATAAAATAAATCTTCATTTGCATTTTGAGGAGATACTGATACCTCTCTTAAACTATCTCCTACAATCGAAACTTGAGTTGGAAGTATTAATGGATTATTTTCTACATAAGATCCAGCACTAACTTTAATAACTGTTCCTGTTGTTGCTGCTGAGAGAGCTGCTCCGACTGTTCGTTTTGCGTCTCCAAGTTTTCTTCCTGTGTTTGTGTCTGATCCATCTTGTGTGACATAAAGAATATTAGTAACTGTTGAACCAGCACCCAGATTTACAATATCTGTTCCGATGCCTGCACGACTTCTTACTGCATATAAATCTCCATCATAAGTATTAAGTCCAAGTTCTCCAGTTAGTAACTGGTTTACTGTTGGTTTCTTACCGGGAACTGCGGATCTTCTAATCCTGACGATAGGATTGGTATTTATCATTCACTTAAGATGGTGGTATATACCGTAAAACAACCCAATATTTATTGGAGTTTTAGATATTTATAATCAATATTCTCCGCAGTCTATAATAATATTTCGTAAAAATCTTTCCGTTCCAATTGCAACAATGACTGTAGAAATTCCTGCATTATCATTAAAGATTAAACTTCCACCAATACCAACTGCACCTAGAACTGTAAGTTGCTCTGTAGGATTTGTTGTTCCAATTCCAACATAAGATAATGTATGAATACCAACATCAGTTTTAACCCAATAACTATCACCAGTTGCTCCCTGAAGACCTTGAGTGCCCTGAAGACCTTGAGTACCCTGAAGACCTTGAGTGCCTTGAGAACCAGATCCTTGAAGACCTTGAAGACCTTGAAGACCCTGTGATCCTTGAGGTCCACGAATATTTCCAACATTCGTCCAAATTGAACTATCGTAAATCCATAAGTTTCCTGTATTTGTATCAATAACACCATCACCGGCACCTGCTGATGGGAATGCTGCATTTAGTTCAGATTGCTCGTTTCCTGAAGTAAGAGCAAGTGAACCAATAATATTCAGAGATGTTCCTGTTTGACCCTGAAGACCTTGAGTACCTTGTCTTCCTTGAGTACCTTGTGTTCCCTGAAGACCTTGTGAACCAGTATCTCCTTTATCACCAGTTCTTGCAAATGTAATAATAACGTCTTCATTGTTACTGAATGATGTTGTGCTTCCAGAAACATAAGCACAGAAGACTTGGAAATAACCACTCAGTTCTGTAATTGAAGATATTGTGAAGAGTGCAAAATCAGAACTGTCAAATTTATTGGATATTCTAAAGTGTCCTTTAATTGTTGATGTACTATCATCAATTGTTCTTAGGAAAGATTGAATATCAGTAGAACCGTCATTTTGATCATCAATATAAAGTTCAAGTGCAAGAGAAAGATTTAAATTACTGAACTTTAAGTACCCAATACCAGGATCAGAATTTGTAGTATCTGTACTAAAAGTATAATCAAAAGTGGCACCACCAAAGTTTCCATCTTTACCTGATGTTCCCTGAACTCCTTGGAGACCTTGAGTTCCTTGAGTTCCTTGAAGTCCCTGAAGACCCTGAACTCCTTGGAGACCCTGTGTTCCTTGTCTTCCTTGTGTACCTTGTCTTCCTTGAGTTCCCTGAAGACCTTGTAGACCTTGAGTTCCCTGAAGACCTTGAAGACCTTGAGTTCCTTGTACTCCTTGTCTTCCTTGAGATCCTCTTTCACCCTGAAGACCTTGAACCCCTTGATTACTTAAACCCTGAATACCTTGATCACCTTGAAGACCTTGAAGACCTTCTCTTCCTTGAATTCCTCTTTGCCCCTGTACACCTTGAGTTCCTTGAAGACCCTGAGAACCCTGTGTTCCTTGAAGACCTTGAATTCCTTGATCTCCTTGAAGACCTCTAGTTCCTTGTAATCCTTGGCGACCTTGTGTTCCCTGAAGACCTTGAAGACCTTGAGTTCCTTGAATAGAAAGACCTTGAGTACCTTGAAGACCTTGAGATCCTTGTCTTCCTTGAGTGCCCTGTAAACCTTGGGTTCCTTGAATAGAAAGTCCTTGAGTTCCTTGAAGACCTTGAGTTCCTTGAAGACCCTGTGTTCCCTGAAGACCCTGAAGACCTTGTGTTCCTTGTCTTCCTTGTGTGCCTTGACGACCTTGTGTTCCTTGAAGACCTTGAAGTCCTTGTGTACCTTGATCTCCCTGAAGACCTTGAAGTCCTTGAGTACCTTGAACTCCTTGTAAACCTTGAGTGCCTTGTCTCCCTTGAGTTCCTTGTCTTCCCTGAAGACCTTGTGTTCCCTGAAGTCCTTGAGTGCCTTGTGTACCTTGTAAACCTTGGGTTCCTTGAACACCCTGAAGACCTTGATTGCCTTGTGTACCTTGACGACCTTGTGTTCCCTGGAGACCTTGAAGACCTTGAGTTCCTTGATTACTTAGACCCTGAACACCTTGATTACCTTGTAATCCTTGAAGACCTTGAAGACCTTGAATTCCCTGAGTTCCTTGTCTTCCCTGAGTACCTTGTCTTCCCTGAAGTCCCTGAGTTCCTTGATGCCCTTGAATACCAATTGTTCCTTGAGCACCTTGTCTTCCTTGAGTACCTTGTCTTCCTTGAAGACCCTGAGTTCCCTGATGACCTTGAGTTCCTTGGAAATTACTTAAAGGACCTTGAGTACCTTGAACTCCCTGAAGACTTCCAGCCTCTCTAGTAAGTTTAAGAGAAGGCTTATAACCTACAGTGACGTTATAACTGGTACTTCCAAGAGAAACTGAAGGCATTAGATTGACTCACTAGCATTTACAAGCACCATCCCATCAACAACTTTAGTTTTCTTTCCTTGAGAGGAGATAATAATCACATCATAATAATATCTTCCTGCCTTCAAATCATCAGAGACTGTATTTGCGAGAGATACTACAACTTGTCCTGCAGCAGATACAATACCAACATTGAATGAAGTTGATGTAGTTGATTCAGGAAACTTACGAATTTTTGCTGCTGCAGTATGTCCTGTTAAATCTAACGGACTTCCATCAGGATTATTAACAGTAAAAACTTCTTCGTAATCGGTTCCCTGTTCTACAACAATATTAACTGCTGGAACTGCCATCTTCCAATATACTACTTTTAGTTATTTATCTGAGATGTTCTTTATCTATCCCCTACACCTACATAATTTGATCTTAGACTATCAACAAAGACATAATGAAGAAATAGTTTCCTAAAAATCGGTTCTTTGTTCTATCATTATATCTTTAATTTCAGCAACTACCATTAGTCTTGAAGA
>RFUP01000003.1 GCA_009922885.1 Paracoccaceae bacterium | reverse complement strand
AGGCGTGCGCCTTCGACCACTCGGCCAACTGTCCGTGCGCGCTCTCTTACACAGAGGCGCTAGGGATGTTCAAGGGCAAAGCTGTGCGAAAACATGCTATTTATACTGGCTCGTTTTGCACATCTCACATGGCCATCCGACTTCCCAACTCAACCACCCTGTCGCGCGGGAGTTGGAAGTAATCGCTGGGGTCGGCAGCGAAGGGCAGCATTGCAACGTAGATGCGGTCCATCAAACGGCGCCAGCCCCGTCGGGAGATCGGTACAACGCGGCGGCGACCGAGGAAGAAGGTTGACGTCATCACATCGAACTTTAGACCCGCGCGGCGCGCGGGTGCCAGAGCACGGCTGACGTTCGGGCTTTCCATGAAGCCGAACCGCAGTGTGAGAACGGAAAAACGCGCGTTCAACATCACGTATTCTGCTCGCTCATGCTCTGGAACAACTGGAATGCGCAGGGTTTCAACTCTGGTGATGACATTGAGGTTATGGAGGACGCGATTGTGCTTGAGATTGTGCAGGAGGGCGGCGGGAACGACGCTCGAGTCGGGTGTGAGGAAAAACGCTGTGCCGGGCACTTCGACAGCGGAAGATTTCAGCATTGAGCGACTGAAGCTTTCGAGCGCAACCAGTTGGCGCGCTTCCGCGGCTTCAGAATTGATCTGGCCGCGCCACCAGGCGGCCATGCAAAGAGCGATCGTGACGGCGATGAGCATTGGCACATAGCCACCTTCCCAAAGCTTGCCGAGGTTTGAAGCGAAGAACACGACCTCAAGCAGAACGAGCGGTATCACGATCAAAGCGATGACAGGATAGGAGCGATGCCATCCCAAACGGAGGAAGAGCGCAAAGAGAAGCGTATCAACGAGCATCGCTCCAGTGACTGCGATGCCGTAGGCCGACGCAAGAGCTTCCGACGAACCGAATGCGAGTACGAGGGCAAGCACACCAGCCATCTGAAGCCAGTTCACCGCAGGCACGTAGATCTGGCCTGTTTGGGATTCCGATGTGTGAAGGACCGCCATGCGCGGGAGCAGACCGAGGTGGATAGCGGATAGAGCCATGGAAAAGGCCCCGGTTATGACGGCTTGAGCGGCGATGACGGTTGCCATCGTCGCGAGGCCCACAAGAATCGGCAATGCAGCCGGAGATACCAGCAGGAAGAAGGGATTCTTCAGCGCATCAGGGGATTGGAGCACCAAGGCCCCCTGCCCCAGATAATTCACCGTCAATGCTGGGAACACCAGTAGGAACCATGCAAGGCTGATCGGGCGACGCCCGAAATGGCCGAGATCGGCATAGAGGGCTTCGGCACCGGTAACGGCCAGAAAGATCGCTCCAAGGACAACAAAGGCCAATGCGGTGTGGTCACGCAGGAAACTCACGCCATGTAGCGGATTCAAGGCTCCAAGAGTCTCGGGATGCGACCAGACCTGTTGAAGGCCCAGCCACGCCATTGTGAGAAACCAAATGGCGGTGACCGGGCCAAAGGCTGCGGAAATGGCCCCGGTTCCGCGCGATTGCACAAGAAAGAGCCCCATGAGGATACCGATCGTAGTGGGCATGACATACGCGTCGAAATGAGGCTCGACCAGAGCGATGCCTTCTACGGCCGAGAGCACGGAAATCGCGGGCGTGATTAAGGCATCCCCAAAGAAGAGGGCAGCGCCAATGATGGCGAGTGCCAGAACTGGCAGCGAACGCCGACCCAAAGCGAGGCGCACAAGTGCGTAGAGCGCAAGAATGCCCCCTTCCCCGCGGTTATCCGCGCGCAGAAGCAGGATGACATACTTAAGCGTGACGATCAGAACGAGGGCCCAGATCAGGAGGGAAACAACCCCCATGACTTCAGCGACATCGATACCGTCTTTGGCGACGGGGCGAAGAGCTTCGCGGAATGCATAGAGCGGCGACGTTCCGATATCGCCATAGACCACGCCAATGGCGCCCAGCGTGAGAGCGGGAAGGCTTTTGCGACTACCGCCTCCTGTTGGAGATCCATGGCTAGAACGGTCTTGCGGACTGACATCATCGAAGCCCGAAACCGGCACCGAAAGGGAAAGCGTCATTACAGAGAGAAACCCCGTGCCATTCCCGCACAGCGTGACGGTTTGGCATCTGGCAAAGCGGCGGAGCGGCGCGGAAACATATACCGCAGTGTCCTGTGCTAAACGCCCCGAAGGGGGGCGCGCCTTGCTTCCAAGAGCCGTCGGCAGCGACTCGCCCCTATGGAAACAGGGTCATAGATACTCCATTTTCTGCAGCTGCTAAAGGCATTTCGCTGCAGAGCGGCAGAGCGAGGCAACAAACGGCGCACTTGCGCCTTAGGGATGGGCTGAAGCGACGATTGCGCCACTGTTCGAATGAAATTAGGGCTTTGCAAACTTTAGTCGCATGTGATGATTGTAAAAACAGGGAATGCGGCCCAAAACAGGCACAGCAATACGAGGGAAGACCAATGAACCGACCGAGCCCGCCGCCAGAAACGCGTATGCGGCGCAAGGCACGGATCGATCCAGCTTATGTTCAAGCGGTCGCTCTCTCGATTATTGCCTTCGCGGTCGTTCTTTTCCTACTGGTTCAAGCGCGCTTTCTGCTAATCTCGCTTGCAGTTGCGATTGTGCTTTTCTCTTTGACTTCTGACGCCATCAACTCGATCGCACGGGTGAAGGTTGGCCCTCTTCGGATCCCGAACTGGCTGGCGTCGATTGTGGCACTTCTTTTGATCGCAACGGCTCTGATGACGCTGACCTCGATCATTCTTGCGCAGGTGAATACGGTTCTTGGAACAACGCTCAGCTACGCCGAACGCGCACCAACTGCTCTGGCGGAACTCTTCAGCTTTCTGGGACCAGACGCAGAAAAGGCTATCCTCAATTTTACGCGCTCTGTCGAGGTTTCGGGCTATTTGCGGACTGCAGCGGGACAGGCCGGAAACCTTGTGCAAGCCAGCGTTCTGGTGACACTCTTTGTCGGTTTTCTTTTTGCCGAACGCGTATGGTTTGACACCAAACTCAAGAATTTCTTCCGTAATGAGAGGCAAGCAGCGCGGTTCGGGCAAGTGGTGGGCACGATTATCCATCGTGTGAACTATTACCTTCTGGTGAAGTCATTTGTTTCGGCCGTAACGGGTATTCTGGTGTGGCTCGTGGCTGAATACTTCGGTCTCGATCTGGCGACGGCTTTGGGCATTCTGACGTTCGTTTTGAACTTCATTCCATCAGTTGGCTCGATCATTGCGACGGTTCTGGTGGCTCTCGTGAGCTACATTCAACAGCCTGACCCCGTGCAGACGGCCGCGATTTTCGTGATTGTAGGGATGACGCAGTTCACTCTGGGTAACGTAATCGACCCGATGCTGATGGGCCGTGCCCTTCGGCTTTCCTCCTTCGGTATCATTATCAGCCTCGCCTTTTGGGCGGCGGTTTGGGGCATTCCGGGCATGTTCCTTTCGGTGCCGATCATGGTTTCGCTCATGATCGTGTGCAGTCAGGTTCCTGAACTTCGGCCCGTGGCAATTCTCCTCAGCCGCGAAGGCTTGCCAGACCCGGAAGCCAAAGCACTTGGGGACAAAGCAGAAGCTGAAGACGCCGAATTGGAGCGCTGAAATCAGCCTGCCATCGGGCGCAAAATCTCGACCTCGGCCCCTTTTTGCACCGACGTATAAAAGCAGGAACGGCGGTTGGTGTGGCAGGCCGGGCCTTCCTGCGTGACGATCAGTAAGAGGCAATCGCGGTCACAGTCGATCCGGAGTTCTTTCAACAACTGAACGTGACCGGAGGTCTCCCCCTTCGCCCAGAACGATTTTCTTGAGCGGCTCCAGTAAGTTACGCGGCCTGTTTTAAGTGTTTTTGCGATCGACTCGGCATTCATCCACGCCATCATGAGCACGTCACCCGTTTCAGCATCCTGAGCGATAGCGGGAATGAGACCGTTTGCATCGTACTTTAGTGTTGCCGGATCGAAAGACATTGCCGAACCCCTTTGATTAGCCCTGCGATGCGGCCTATTTATAGGGCAACGAAAGGGAATGCCATGAGTGATACCGATCTCATCAAGCTCTACTCCTCGCGTATTCTCGCGCTGGCGGCAGATATTCCGCATAACGAGCGGCTATCGGCTCCCCAGGCCACGGTGAAGAAACGCTCGCCGCTTTGCGGGTCGACGGTGACGGTGGATGTGATTGTAAAAGACGGCAAGATCGCTGAATTCGGTCAGGACGTGAAAGCCTGTGCCTTGGGACAAGCAGCGGCTTCCGTGGTCGGGGCAGCCGCGATCGGGCGAACACGGGCAGAGGTTGAAACTGCACGCGATCAGTTGCGCGCGATGCTGAAAGAAGGGGCTCCTGCCCCACTTGAGCCCTTCGACGGATTGTCGGTTCTGGAACCCGCACGAGATTACAAGAACCGGCACGCCTCAATTCTTCTCACGATCGAAGCGACAGCTCAGGCGATGGCCGAGGCAGAAGCCATCGCCTAAAAAAAACCGCCGCACACCGGAGGCGGTGGCGGCGGCAAGAAAAGAGGCGTGCTGGGGGACACCGGCGGGCTATGGCTGTCATGGGCGACAGCGTGTCGAGAACAGGCAAGTCGACGAACATCTTCAGAAGATGTGCCCTGCCAGACAGCAAGCACTCAGGCAGAAAACTCAGAGAATAGACGGCAGGTGGAGCGCTCCAACAAGCATGACCACCAAGGCAGCAACTCCCGCCATATCCGCAATCAGTGTGTCTTGGGAGCGGCGTGCAATCGCGAAAATCTCGTTCAACATCGTGGCCTCCTTGGCTGCTCGGCTTTTGTTGCCTATTTGTTCTCACATCCCTTTGCGGCTGTAAAGAACTTTTTAAGAACTTTTTAAGAACCTTCAGCCAACATTGATCAGTCGGATCGCTTGATCTTGTTCCATGAGCCACAAGAGAACACGCGCCGCGCGCCCACGCGGAGTTTCGAGGGCGGGATCTTCGGCCAAAAGGCGGCGCGCATCGGACTGGGCAATTGCCATGAGCCCTGCCTGGCGTTCCAGGTCCGCTACACGGAATTTCGGCAAACCTGACTGGGCTGTGCCGATCAGATCGCCCGCCCCGCGCATTTCGAGGTCGACTTCGGAAATGCGGAAACCGTCTTCGGTATCGCGGAGCGTGGTCAAGCGGCGTTCGGCGGTTTCGCTGAGCGGTGCTTGGTAGAGCAGAAGGCAGGTCGAGGCGCCAGCCCCGCGCCCCACCCTGCCGCGCAACTGGTGGAGTTGTGCCAAGCCGAAAATTTCGGCCCGCTCTATGATCATGATAGTCGCGTTCGGGACGTTCACCCCCACTTCGATAACAGTGGTTGCCACGAGAATTTTAGTACGTCCCGACACGAACGCAGCCATAGCAGCGTCCTTTTCGGCAGGGGGCATTTGACCATGGACCAACCCAACCACGCCTTCCCCGAGAATGGAACGCAAGCGTTCGAAACGGTCCTGGGCAGCCGTGAGGTCCATCACTTCGGATTCTTCCACCAGAGGGCAAACCCAGTAGGCCTGTCTGCCCTCGGCAACGGCCTTGCGGAGGCGCTCGACGACATCTTCGATGCGGTCAGTCGCGACCATCGCAGTTCGGATCGGCTGACGGCCTGGAGGCTTCTCGTCCAGCACTGAGACATCCATATCGCCATATTGTGCGAGCGCGAGGCTGCGCGGGATGGGCGTTGCGGTCATCACCAACACATCGGCGGCCGCTCCCTTGCGCCCGAGTTCGAGGCGTTGACGCACGCCAAAACGGTGTTGCTCATCGATAATGGCGAGGCGTAGATCTTGAAACTCGACATCCTGCTGAAAAACCGCATGGGTGCCGACGAGGATCTTGATGTCTCCCCGTGCCAGAGCGGCGAGTTTAGCGCCTCTCTCAGTGCCTTTGTCACGACCTGTCAGAATATCGAGACGGAGGCCCGCAAGTTGGGCCAACGGCTGGAGACCTTCGAGGTGTTGGCGCGCAAGGATTTCGGTCGGGGCCATCATAACGCCCTGCCCACCTGCCTCTGCCGCGGCCAGTAGCGCAAGAAAGGCAACGAGTGTCTTGCCTGCCCCCACATCACCTTGCAAAAGGCGGTTCATGCGCAATGGGCTGGCCATGTCGGCAAGGATTTCGGCTTCAGACCGGATTTGTGCACCGGTAGGACGATAGGGCAGTGCCGAGAGGACCTTTTCGCGAAGCTTGCCAGTGCCACGCGTTTCACGCCCTTTGGCCTTGCGTGCCGTAGCTCTGGCCAAGGCGAGGGTCAGTTGATGCGCCATCAACTCATCATAGGCCAGACGTTCCCGCGCAGGGGAATGGCTGGCAAGGTCCGCATGGGCCGCGGGATGATGCACAGCCATAAGAGCATCCTGCCAATCGGGCCATCCAGCGCGTTGTTTTTGCGCTGAGTCGATCCATTCCGGCAATACGGGAGCCCGTTTCAGGGACGACATCACGGCCTTTGCCATCGTCTTCAAGCCAAGCCCGTGGGTTAGCGGATAGACAGGTTCGAAGGCAGGGATTTCCGAGGCTTCTTCCAGCCGCACAACATGATCGGGGTGGACCATCTGGGCAATGCCATCAAAAAGCTCGACCCGCCCCGAAACGATGCGTTTTTGACCCGTAGGGTAGGTCTTTTGTAGATAATCTGCCCGCGCATGGAAATGCACGATCTGGAACGAGGTTTCCGCATCCTCGACTGTGATGCGATAGGCCCCGGATTTCGTGCGCGCGGGCCTATGCTGCCCAATGGTTACGGGCACTGTAACAATCTGTGGGAAGTCAGCCCCCTGGATGGTTTCGCGCCGCTGGCGATCGACGCCGGAATGCGGGAGCGTAAGCATAAGATCGCGCGGGCGGGTTATGCCCAATTGCTCGAGAAGGCCCGCGGTCTTGGGCCCGACCCCTTCCAAAGCATCTATGGATGCGAAGAGAGGGAAAAGTTCGGGAGGGCGGCCGCTCATCTCAGGCATCACCGATCATGGCGAGCCATGCGTCCTCGTCGATGACCTCGACACCGAGTTCTGAAGCCTTCTTGGCTTTAGACCCCGCACCGGGCCCCGCGACGAGGAGGTCGGTCTTGGCGCTGACAGACCCTGCGACCTTCGCACCGAGCGCTTCCGCGCGCGCCTTGGCTTCGGCGCGGGTCATTTTTTCCAGCGTGCCAGTAAAGACAACGATCTTGCCAGAGACCGGGCTATCGGTGGCGGCTTGCCAAGCAACGGGAGTGATTTCCCGCAATTGAGCAACGAGTGCGTCAATCGCAGCGCGCTCGGCGTCATTCTGGAAGGTAGAAACGAGGCTTTCAGCCATAACTGCCCCGACACCGTCGATGGACAGTAATTCTTCCCATTGCGCCGAAGTGGGTAGAGCTGCGGTGATGGCCTCCTCGAAGGCTTCCCATGTGCCGAAATGGCGTGAAAGGGTAGTGGCCGCGACCTCGCCGACATGGCGGATACCCAAAGCAAAGATCAGCCTGTCGAGAGTGATGGTTCGACGGGCATCGATGGCGGCAAAGAGTTTTGTCGTGGACGTCGCTCCGAAGCCGTCTCGGTTCTTGAGCTTTTTCAGTGGGTGTGCAGCATCCCGTTCTGCGAGTGTAAAGATGTCTGCAGGCGTCTTCACAGCCAAGTCGAGATCGTTGAAGAAGAGTTCAATCTGCCGCGCGCCGAGGCCCTCGATGTCGAAAGCGCCACGACTGACGAAATGTTTCAGCCTTTCAATGCCCTGGGCGGGGCAGATGAGGCCACCTGTGCAGCGTCGGGTGCTGTCACCTTGTTCACGAATGGCAGGGCTGCCGCATTCGGGGCATGTCTCGGGGAAGCGGAAAGGCACAGCTTTTTCCGGGCGGCGCGCAAGATCAACGGAGGCAATTTTCGGGATCACATCGCCTGCGCGGTAGACCTGCACCCAATCGCCGATGCGGATATCTTCACCGCCTCGAATAGTATTCCCTTTGGAATCTCGACCCGCAATGTAATCCTCATTGTGCAGGGTCGCATTTGAGACGACCACCCCACCAACAGTCACTGGTGTGAGGCGCGCCACAGGGCTTAATGCGCCGGTGCGCCCGACCTGGATGTCGATTGCCTCCAGCGTGGTCCAAGCCAGTTCCGCAGGAAATTTGTGAGCAATCGCCCAACGGGGCGTCGTCGCACGGAAGCCTAGACGGGCTTGCAGGGCAAGGTCGTTCAACTTGTAAACGACACCATCGATATCATAGCCGAGCGTAGAGCGCTGCTGCTCGATTGATCTATAATGTGCGAGCAATTCAGCTGGCGTTTGGCACAGGTGCGTTAGAGCATTTGTTTGAAATCCCAATGCGTTAAGACGTGCAATTGCATCGAATTGCGTTTCCGCAAGGGGTTCGGAGACTGCACCCCACGCATAGGCAAAAAATCGCAACGGACGAGCCTTCGTGACTTCGGCATCCAGTTGGCGGAGGCTGCCGGCAGCTGCATTGCGAGGGTTGGCAAAAGTCTTGCCGCCTTTGGCTGTCTGCTGGGCATTCAATGCCGCGAAATCCGCGTGGCTCATGTAGACTTCGCCACGCACCTCCAGAACTGCCGGTGCGCCGTACAACGTTTGAGGAATATCCGCGATGGTTCGCGCGTTATCCGTTACGTTTTCCCCCACTTCACCATCGCCTCTGGTAGCGGCCTGAACGAGACGACCGTTTTCGTAACGCAGCGAAAGAGAGAGGCCATCGATTTTGGGTTCGGCAGTATATGCGAGCCAAGCGTCGGCGCCGACATTCAAATACTTACGAATAAAGTCGTCGAACTCGTTGACATCCTCATCAGCGAACGCGTTCGCCAAAGACAGCATACGCACCGCGTGGGTGACCTTGCCGAACCCATCGGAAGGCGCAGAGCCCACCTGAAGGCTCGGACTGTCGCTGCGTTTCAGGTGGGGAAAGCGGGCTTCAATTTCGGCGTTGCGCCGTTTTAAAGTGTCATATTCTGCATCGGACAGGCTTGGCGCGTCTTCGCTATGGTATTGGCGATTTGCCTCAAGCAAGAGCGCAGCAAGCCGCGCCAGCTCTTGCTGCGCTTCGGTCTCGTTCAGCGACGCAACCGAAGGAAGCTGATTTTCCGAATACTGCGCCATCTTTGGCTCCCATCACTCCGCAAGAGGTTACGCTAGTGATAGGGATGCGGGCAGGATTGGTCCAGAGATGGAAGCAGGCCGAGGATCAGGCGCTGGCGGCAAGACGACGTGCGGATGTAGTATTAGCGGCGGGTTCGCGGAGCACATAGCCCCTGCCCCAAACCGTTTCGATATAGTTCTCACCATCTGTTGCCTGTGCAAGCTTTTTCCGCAGCTTGCAAATAAAGACGTCGATGATCTTCAATTCAGGTTCGTCCATACCGCCGTAAAGGTGGTTGAGGAACATTTCCTTGGTCAAAGTGGTTCCTTTACGGAGTGAAAGCAGCTCCAGCATCTGGTACTCTTTGCCCGTAAGGTGAACCGTATTTCCACCGACATCGACGGTTTTTGCATCAAGGTTGACGTTTACCTTCCCTGTCCGAATAACCGATTGGGAGTGTCCTTTCGAACGGCGCACGATGGCATGAATACGTGCGATGAGTTCTTCGCGGTGGAACGGTTTCGTAAGGTAGTCATCTGCACCGCTACCGAACCCCTTGATCTTGTTTTCTGTATCGTCGGAGCCGGAGAGGATCAGGATCGGTGTGTCAATCCGAGCGACACGCAACTGGCGCAAGACCTCATGCCCGTTCATGTCTGGTAGACCAAGATCCAGAAGGATCAGATCATAGTCATAGAGTTTCGCAAGATCGATCCCTTCTTCACCAAACTCCGTCGTGTAGACGTTCAGGTTTGCATGGGAAAGCATCAGCTCGATGCTTTTCGAAGTTGCGGGATCGTCTTCGACCAAAAGAACGCGCATGGGTTGCTCCGAATAGTTTTTCTAAATCCGAGGCTAACTAGAAAAGGTTAATTTCAATTTAACGACGATTTTTTTGTATCACTACTATTTAGGGTTGTATATCTGGCTGCGATACGTCGCCCTGAGTGCAGGCAATCCACCACTAGTGATGGCCTTGACCCATTCATCAAACTCTTCCTCCGTCAGGCGGTATTTCTCGAGTGCTTCCTGTTGAGTCAGCAACCCGTAAGCCACGCCGCGAACCACAGCGGCCTTCCGGGAGGCCACCCAGCGTTCTGTGTTTTCTGGCGGAAGATCCGCGCGGGTAAAAATCGTCCCATCCTGAAGTGTGACAGCACGACGACCTTCAATTTTTTTGATGAACATTGGATTGCTCTTCTTTTCTGCTCGGTACCGTCGTTTTGCGGCACAGGGCTTTAAAAAGCGATGAAGGCCAGCCTTGTGGATAATTAAGATTTTCCTATATTCTGCACGACCTACAGGATGCGCACATGCCCCTAGACGACACTATAAAATTGAATTCATTGGGTTTTCCCAAACCCCCATCTGAGACACGGGTGGTTGTGGCGATGTCCGGCGGCGTTGATTCGTCGGTTGTTGCAGCGATGCTCAAAGAAGAGGGCTATGACGTCATTGGCGTGACGCTGCAGCTTTATGACCATGGCGCGGCGTTGGCGAAAAAGGGGGCGTGCTGTGCGGGCCTCGATATTCATGATGCACGGCGCGTCGCGGAAACGATGGGGTTTCCCCACTATGTGTTGGATTATGAGAACACCTTCCGCGAGGCCGTCATAGACGAGTTCGCGGATAGCTATCTGGCGGGAGCCACGCCTGTGCCCTGTATCCGTTGCAATGAACGTGTAAAGTTCAAGGATCTTCTGGAAACCGCGAAAGACCTCGACGCGGACTGCATGGCGACTGGGCACTATATCCAGCGCAAGGCCGGGGCGAGTGGAGCGGAACTGCATTGTGCGGCGGATGCGAACCGGGACCAAAGCTATTTCCTGTTCTCGACGACACCGGAACAGCTTTCCTACCTGCGATTCCCGCTTGGCCATCTTCCCTCGAAGAAGGAAACCCGCGCTCTGGCCGCGCGCTATGGGTTGGCGATTGCAGATAAGCCCGACAGTCAGGACATCTGCTTTGTTCCAAACGGAAACTATGCGGCTGTGATTGAGAAACTCCGACCTGGCGCAGCAGAACCGGGCGAGATTGTTCATGTGGACGGATCGGTACTCGGTACGCACCCAGGCGTGATCCATTACACAATCGGACAGCGGCGCGGCTTGGGGATCTCCGGCCATGCGGATCCCCTGTTCGTCGTCAAGCTGGATGTCGATAACCGCCGGGTGATCGTGGGTCCGCGCGAGATGCTGGCAACGCGAGTAATCCCCGTTCGCGAAATCAACTGGCTGGGCGACGAGGCATTCGACAGCCAGCCGGAATGGCATCTTTCAGTAAAGATCCGCTCGACGCGCCCACCGCAGGAAGCCATCGTACGCCCGCTTTCAAAGACGACCGCAGAGGTTGAACTTTTCAATCCGGAAGAAGGCGTAAGCCCTGGTCAGGCTTGTGTTTTCTACGAGACGGGTGGAAGCCGTATCCTTGGTGGCGGCTGGATCTGGAAGGGATAAGAAGGCGCGAGTTCCGCGCCTTTTATCTTGGTTCACTCGGCCGCCGTGCGCTTCCGCTCAAGTAGCGGCTTCAAATAGCGCCCAGTGTGGCTCTGGACATTATCCGCGACCACGTCAGGCGTACCTTCCGCCACGATCTGACCACCGCCGTCCCCACCTTCGGGACCGATGTCGATAATCCAGTCTGCCGTTTTGACCACATCGAGATTGTGTTCGATTACGATCACGGAGTTCCCTTGATCCACAAGCTCGTGCAGCACTTCGAGAAGCTTGCGAACATCTTCGAAGTGGAGACCCGTTGTCGGTTCGTCGAGGATGTAGAGTGTGCGCCCAGTGGAACGACGCGCCAATTCCTTCGAGAGCTTGACGCGCTGCGCCTCGCCGCCTGAAAGCGTCGTGGCCTGTTGGCCGACCTTGATATAGCCAAGTCCAACCCGCACCAACGCATCCATTTTCTCGCGGATCGAGGGCACGGCTGCAAAGAAGGTCTGCGCATCTTCTACAGTCATATCAAGGACATCAGCGATGCTCTTCCCCTTGAACTTGATCTCCAGCGTTTCGCGGTTATAGCGTTTGCCCTTGCAGGTTTCGCAGGTGACATAGACGTCTGGCAGGAAGTGCATCTCAATCTTGATAACACCGTCGCCTTGGCACGCCTCACAGCGCCCGCCTTTCACATTGAAGGAGAAGCGGCCCGGCTGGTAACCACGCGCCTTAGCTTCGGGAAGGCCCGCGAACCAGTCCCGAATGGGAGTAAAGGCGCCTGTGTAAGTGGCAGGGTTTGAACGCGGGGTCCGCCCAATCGGGCGCTGGTCGATGTCGATGACCTTGTCCAGATGTTCGAAACCTTTGATCGTTTCGCAAGGCGCGGGGGTTTCACGGGCACCGTTGAGGCGCATCGAAGCGGTTTTGAAAAGTGTCTCGATGGTGAGAGTGGATTTGCCGCCACCCGAAACGCCTGTGACGCAGACGAATTTCCCGAGCGGGAATTCAGCCGTCACGTTCTTCAAGTTGTTGCCCGTGGCGTTCACCACTGTGAGTGTCTTGCCGTTTCCTTTCCGGCGAACCAGAGGAACGGGAATTTCACGCGCGCCAGACAGGTATTGCCCCGTGAGGGAGGCAGGATCTTGAGCGATAAACTCTGGTGTTCCGTGGGACACGACACGCCCACCATGCACCCCCGCCCCCGGACCGATATCGAATACGTAATCGGCTTCGCGGATCGCTTCTTCATCATGCTCGACAACAAGCACGGTGTTGCCCTGATCGCGGAGGTTCTTGAGCGTATCGAGCAAGCGTGTGTTGTCCCGCTGGTGCAGGCCAATGGAGGGTTCATCTAGCACGTAGAGTACGCCAGTCAGGCCGGATCCGATTTGGGATGCGAGGCGAATCCGCTGGCTTTCGCCACCAGAGAGCGTGCCGGACGAGCGAGACAAGGTGAGGTAATCGAGGCCGACGTTATTGAGAAAGCCGAGACGCTCACGGATTTCCTTGAGAATGGCGCGCGCGATTTCGTTCTTCTGGTTCGTCAGATTGGCGGGCACTGTTTCGACCCACGCCAAGGCTTCCTTGATCGACTTCTGCACCACATGTCCGACATGCAGCAACTCTCCCACCCCACCTTTCGACGGGCCGATTTTCACAGCAAGGGCTTCGGGTTTCAAACGGTACCCACCGCAGGACCCGCAGGCGCGATTGTTCTGGTACTGCTCGAATTCCTCACGCACCCAGTTGGAATCAGTTTCGCGGTAACGGCGTTCCATGTTGGGGATCACGCCTTCGAAAACGCGGCTGATCTGGTAAACGCGCCCGCCTTCATCGTAGCGGAATTCGATTTCTTCCTCGCCAGAGCCGCGGAGAAACACCTCCTTGGCTTTCTCCGGCAGGTCTTTCCAGCGCGCCTTGGGATCGAACCCATAGTGCTTGGCCAATGCCTCTATGGTTTGGAGGAAGTAAGGCGATTTTCCTTTTCGCCATGGCGCGATGGCCCCGTCAGCAACCCGCAATGCATGATCCGGAACGACGAGCCGTTCGTCAAAGAAAAGTTCGACACCGAGGCCGTCGCATTGTGGGCAGGCACCGAATGGGGCGTTGAAAGAGAATAGGCGCGGCTCGATTTCCGGGATGGTGAAGCCAGAGACCGGGCAGGCGAATTTCTCAGAGAAAGTGATCCGCTCGGGCTCCCCTTCCGATGGGGCCGTTTCAAGGATCGCGATGCCTTCTGCGAGGTTCAGGGCCGTGCGGAAACTATCCGCAAGCCGCACTTCGAGGCCTTCGCGAACCACGATCCGATCGACCACGACATCGATGTCGTGGCGCAGTTTCTTGTCGAGCGCAGGAACTTCCTCGATCTCGTAAAAGCCGCCATCGACCTTGACGCGCTGGAAGCCTTGTTTCCGAAGTTCCAGCATTTCCTTTCGATATTCGCCCTTCCGGTCGCGGACGATTGGCGCCAGCAAATAGGCCCGCGTTCCTTCCGGCATGCCCATTACGCGGTCGACCATATCTTGAACCTGCATCGCCTCAATCGGCTCGCCGGTCGCAGGGCTGTAGGGCGTGCCCACGCGGGCATAGAGGAGGCGCAGATAGTCGTAGATTTCCGTGACGGTTCCAACGGTAGAGCGCGGGTTCTTCGATGTGGTTTTCTGCTCAATGGAGATCGCAGGCGAAAGGCCAGAAATGTGATCGACGTCCGGTTTTCCCATCATATCAAGGAACTGACGGGCATAGGCAGATAAGCTCTCAACGTAGCGACGCTGACCCTCAGCATAGATCGTATCGAAAGCCAGAGACGATTTCCCGGACCCTGAAAGACCTGTGATAACCACCAGCTGATCCCTTGGGATCGAGACATCAATTCCCTTGAGATTATGCTCGCGCGCGCCCCGCACTTCGATCGTTTTCAGCTCACTCATCGCCACCCCCGGCCCAGACATTCGAGACATAGGCCGTTTTTAGACAAACGCCAACGGCAAAGAGAGAACATTTGGGAAACATTTTGCTGCAGATGCATGCGATACCTTAGATTAGGAGGAGAATGCTTATGATTTATTCTCCATTAAGTAGAATTTTGTATGCTGTTCTCACACTCATCCGGAACAGTCAGATATCAGTATGCAGGCCGTCACATCTATCTCTGCACAAGACGCGATCCAATTGCGCGACTGCGGTCGCGTATTGATCGTTGACGTTCGTCCACCTATCGAAATTGCGCAAACCGGATGTGTGGCTGGAGCAAAGCGGGTGCCTGCTATCGATATCTCCCGCACGGCCCGCCCGGGGTCTCCCAGCTATGACCCTGACTTCAAAGTAGCTGAAACCATTGTGCTTTATTGCGATCAGGGAAATCGTGCTGCCGAAGCAGCGCTGCTGCTGGCGCAAATGGGCTATGCAAATGTGCGGACTTTAACGCGTTTTGCTGATTGGAAAGCCGCCGGTGGCCCTGTTCAGGGCTACTGACCCCTTTACACATTCCATTTCTTGTATATATAGGTTCCAACAGAACAGGAGCCTTCACAATGTTTGGTTTTCTCAGACCCACACAGTCCGCCCCACTGGCCGACATCATCAATCGAGTCGCACTTGGAGAAATGACCCTAGTTGACGTGCGCGACCATTCCGAAGTCGCGATGGGAAAGGCGGCTGGCGCTGTCCATGTGCCGCTGATGCGCTTGCAAGATATGGCGACACCGAGCCATCCGGACTGCCACGCCGCATTCAAGAGCGGAAAGCCGATTGCGCTTTATTGTGCCTCGGGCGCGCGTTCAGGAATGGCCGCCCGCATTCTGGCGCAGCTTGGTTACGAGGACGTAACGAACATCGGTGGCCTCGGCCACTGGGCGCAGGCCGGTGGTGCAATCGAACGCTAAAGAAAAAGGGCCACGGGGCCCCTTTTTACACCGGGTTAGAAGTGGATTGCGCGCCCGTAGGCGTCCAGCACCGCTTCGTGCATCATCTCGGAAAGCGTCGGGTGCGGGAAGACCGTGTGCATCAGGTCTTCTTCTGTTGTCTCTAGTTGACGACCGATCACATAGCCTTGGATCATTTCGGTGACTTCAGCACCCACCATGTGGGCACCGAGCAGCTCGCCCGTTTTTGCATCGAACACCGTCTTCACCATGCCCTCTGGCTCCCCGAGTGCAATCGCTTTGCCGTTGCCAATGAAGGGGAAGCGACCAACCTTGACCTCAAAACCAGCTTCTTTGGCTTTGGCTTCCGTCATACCGACCGATGCGATTTGTGGGTGGCAATAGGTGCAGCCTGCAATGGAGCCAGGTTTGATCGGATGTACGTGTTTGCCAGCGATCAATTCTGCCACCATAACGCCTTCATGGCTGGCCTTGTGCGCGAGCCACGGTGCCCCAGCTATATCGCCAATCGCATAAAGCCCGTCGACCCCAGTTCGGCAGAATTCATCCGTAACGACATGGGTCCGGTCGATCTTCACGCCAAGCGCTTCAAGGCCCAGGCTTTCGACGTTTCCAACAATACCCACTGCGGAAATCACCGTATCGAAATCACGCGTCTCGATTTTGCCGTTCACTTCAATATGCGCCGTTACGCCAACGCCAGGCTTGCGATCCAGTTTCTTGACGCCCGCCTTTTCAAGGATCGTCATGCCTTGCTTTACAAACTGCTTCTTCGCAAAGGTGCTGATTTCCGCATCTTCGACGGGAAGGATGCGATCCATCACTTCGACCACAGTCGTTTCCGCTCCGAGCGTGTTGTAAAAGCTTGCAAATTCGATGCCGATCGCGCCAGAACCGATCACCAAGAGCTTCTTGGGCATGCGCTTCGGCTGGAGTGCATGCTTGTAGGTCCAGACGAGATCACCATCGGCCTCAAGCCCCGGAAGCTCTCGTGCGCGAGCGCCAGTCGCCAGAACGATAGATTTCGCGCTGAGCTCTTCGGTTCCCTTGTCGGTTTTCACCGAAACCTTGCCTTGGCCGGCAAGCGTGGCTGAGCCCATGTAGACCGTGATCTTGTTCTTTTTCATTAGGTGGCCGATGCCACCTGAAAGCTGCTTGGCCACGCCTCGCGAGCGCTGCACGACGGCATCCAGATCAAAGGCCGCTTTCTCGACGCTAAGGCCGAATTCTTTCGCCCGATGCATCAGATGGAACACTTCGGCAGAGCGCAGGAGAGCTTTTGTCGGGATACACCCCCAATTCAGGCAGATGCCCCCGAGATGTTCGCGCTCTACAACCGCAACCTTAAGCCCCAGCTGCGCCCCGCGTATCGCCGCAACATACCCACCGGGGCCTGCCCCGATGACGATCATATCAAAGACAGCTGCAGCCATAGGGACCTCCGATTCAAGCAATGGTTCAGCGTTAAACTAAATTTAATTTGAAAGCAATATAACTGCGTAGCTCGAAGAACTTCGCAGCAAACCATTCAACTAACCGATTGCTATCCGGCGTTTTTATCCCGCCTGAAGCAACCGGACGGTTTCTCCGTATCCACCTTTTGCGACAAAGTTGCGTTCCTCGCTGGTAAAGCGACGCGCCAATGCTTCGTTGCGATAGGGGAAACGGCCAAAGAGACGAATGACCTCCCGGTGCGCACGCGCGTGTAGGAGGTTGCTTTCACCGGACACCGGCATCCGTTCTTTCATAAGGCGGACGCAACGCTCTTGATCACAGAGGTTCTCGGAATGCATCAGCGGCAGGTAGAAAAACTGTCGGGCGGGTTCGTCAATCTTGAGATCCCATCCACGATCGATTGCGATCTTTGCGGCAGCGAGAGCAAGGTGGTCGCTCTCGAAGGCTTTTCCCTGCCCGCGGAACATGTTGCGCGGAAACTGGTCCGTCAGAATGATGTAAGCCAAGATGCCTGACGGGTAGGTCAACCAAAGCCCGAACGAACCCTCCATGGCTTGCTGCCAAAGGCCGCCAAATTTTGTCTCGATAGTCCGGTCAAGCTCAGGCGTGGCGTCATACCAGCCTTTCGGGCCGACTTCGTCCAGCCAATAGCTCAACACCTGCTCAACGCCTGTCATCGGGTCCCCTCCGGTTAATGCGCTCTCAGTGCGAATAGCTTAAGCATCCATTAATGGATACGGACAGACGTTTTCTTCATATTTTGAAAGAAAATCACCGAGGTTCATCTCTGTCCTGTTCGGTCGATTCCTGGGAATATTCCTGAGCCAGCTCGACGGCGACGAGAGACGACGTAGGTGACAGTGGAGCGAAGGCGCCAGTGTCTTGTACACTGGGCGCTGGCCTGCGCGTCATCCGCCAAGCCGCATAGGCTACAAGCAAGCCAAGCAGCACAGCCATCAAGAGGAAATAGCCGCGCGCGCCAAAGGCATCCATCGACCAACCGATTATGATCGGGCCGGCAATTGCGCCCAAGCCGTTGATGAACAAAAGTCCACCGGAAGCCCCAGCCATGTCGTCACGGGACAAGTAGTCATTCGTGTAAGCGATCAGCAAGGAATAAAGCGGGTTCGAGGTGCCGCCGATAATCGCGGCCGCAAGCAAAAGGAAAGAGAAATTGGCTCCTCCGAATGCCCCCAAGACAGATGCCAAGCCACCACCTGCAGCGACGACCAGTATGAGAAGTCGCCGATCCATGCGGTCCGACACCCAGCCGATGGGAAATTGCAGGAGGATCGCACCAACATAGAATGACGCCACAAAAGCAGAGATCTGCGGCAGTGTCAGGCCTGCTTTGCCACCGTAAACCGCGCTCATGCCGAACTGCGCGGCGAAGACGCCGCCGAGAAGGAACATTCCCATGCAGCCCAAAGGCGATGCCTCCCAGAGCCGCTTGAGGCTCATAGGTTTGGTGGAATCGAAGGCTGGTGTCGGGGAAGCCGCAAGAAGAATAGGAGCAACCGCAATGGAAACTAGGATTGACGGAATAACGAACAGAATGAAGCCACCGGGATCGGCGACCAGCAACAAGCCTTGCGCAATCACGATCCCGACGACCTGCACAAGCATGTAAAGCGAAAGCGCCTTACCTCTGGTTTCATTGGTTGCAGCTGCGTTTAGCCAGCTCTCAGCGGTAATGTAGACGCCGCAGAAGCAAAAACCGATGATCACACGCCCAACTGCCCAGACCCATGGATTTGCCAAGGCAGGATACAGAATGAGCACTGCAGAAATGAAGGAGGCGAGAGCTGCGAACACTCTCACATGCCCAACATTCCTGATCATCTTGGGCACGACGCGGCTCGCGAAGAGGAAGCCGAGGAAATAGGCCGACATCACAACGGACATCTCGAAGGTCGAGAACCCTTCAATTGAACCACGCACGCCGAGCAATGTGCCTTGCAAACCGTTGCCGATCATCAAGAGCATAACTCCAAGCAGCAAGGCCCAAGCGTTATTCAAGAAAGAGAGCATCGGTTTCTCCGCACTGGCCTGACCGTCTGCCGGACTAATTTTTTAGACTGTAATGGACATTCAATCCGTTGCCACCTCTTGCAAGCGACGCCCCGGATGTCCAGCCCGACGGCCTCACGGGTTCGGGATCAGGAGAGATGCGTCACCATAGGAGAAAAAGCGGTATTTCTCACGCAATGCATGATCATATATTGCTCTGATACGATCTGGCCCCATGAGCGCAGAAACCAGCATCATGAGCGTCGATTTCGGAAGGTGGAAGTTGGTCATGAGGGCATCGGCACAGCGGAACTCGAAGCCCGGATAAATGAAAATATCCGTGGGACCGACCCAAGGCTGGATATGGCCCGTGTCGCGCGCGGCGGTTTCGATCAACCGCAAAGCCGTTGTTCCGACAGGGATCACGCGACCGCCCTGTGCCTTAGTGGCGGCAATCTCCTCTGCGGCCGACTTGCTCACCTCCCCCCATTCGGCGTGCATTTTATGCGTCGTCACATCTTCGACTTTGACGGGCAGGAAGGTTCCCGCACCGACATGAAGCGTGACTTGGGTGAAACTGACGCCCATTTCTTCAAGTGCTGAAAGGAGCGGTGCATCAAAGTGAAGAGACGCCGTCGGCGCGGCAACAGCCCCCGGATTGCGGGCCCAGACAGTTTGATAATCCTGCCGATCCTGCGCATCCGCCGCCCGTTTGGCGGCTATGTAAGGCGGGAGTGGCATATTCCCTGCAACATCAAGTTCAGCTTCGAGATCGCTCCCCACGAGAGAGAATTCAATGAGCCCCTGCCCGTCTTTTTTCGCGATCAGCCGCGCCGATAGCCGGTCAGTGAAGCGGATTTCTTCGCCCTCGCGCACTTTCTTCAAAGGTTTGAGCAAGGCGGCCCAATGGTTATTGGCGCGTGGTTCGAGCAAGGTCACTTCAATCCGCGCTTCTCCGCCTTCTGCGCTGCCTTCGCGCAACCGGAGCCCAGAGAGCCTAGCTGGAATGACTTTGGTGTCATTCAGAACTAGGCGGTCTCCGGGCCGGAGCCACTGGCCGATATCGAATACCTGTGCATCCGTTATCCGGTCCCCTTCTGCGACCAAAAGGCGTGCAGAAGAGCGCGGTTTGGCAGGCCGAGTGGCGATCAAATCGTCCGGCAGAGGAAAGTCGAAGTCGGAGAGTTTCATTGAGTAACCTTGGGAGGCGGGCGGCGGAATATCTCGCGGAACATGCCCGGCGTAAAGATTGAAAGCGGGTTGACGAACACTTTGGGGTTCACGGCCTGCCCTTCAAGACGGTAGTTGAACCCGAGCAGGCCTTCCCCTTTTCGGGTCAGGATCGAGCCGATACCATTCAACAAGTAGAGAGGTGAAACGACCCCCTGCATGTTCATGACCCCACTCTTGAGATCATAGGTTCCATCCATGGAAAGCCCGATGGAAGCGCCGACGGCGGAAGAACGAAGCACGGTGGCCGTTGTAGGAGAAAGATGGAAGTCCGCGTCCACTTCCATGAACGGGATCCCCTGGCCGTCGAGTTGCTCTAAGAGACCAACGACAGAGACAGCGCTCAGGAGTGCAGCCATTGCGGGCGCTTCCCGGAGGCGGATGTTCTTTACCCGCAACGCGCCGTCATAGATGCCCGCCTGTCTTGCTGGGCGCATTGTCAAATCAAGCTCACCTCCTGAGGCCTTCTTCAGTAGGCCTGCCGCGGCAAAAACCGCGCCGGCATCATCCGAGGTAATGCGAAAACCCGTGCGCCCGTTCTGTGGCAGCACCTGCCCGCGTACAGGAGCTTTGCCGTTTACGCGGGCTTGGAACACGCCGTCAAAGCCCTTCGCCGTCTCGAAACGGCCAGCGAAGTTCGTCAGAGTAATCCCCTCGCTGACAATCAGTTTGTCGAGCGACAGGGTTATGGGGCCACCACCCTCGGCTTTCCCGTTATTTGAACCGCTTTCGCCACCAAAGCTTGTCTTGCGCAGATCGATCCAACCACCTGTTACGGCAACCGCAGGAGCCTTGCCAGCGCCCCGTCCTGTCAAGAGTACCGAACTCTCAAGCCAGTTTCCTACTTTCAGGGCGGTCAGGTTTACGCGATCCAATTCCCCGGCTTCGGTCAGCCTTATTTGCCCTTTTGCCGACAACCCTTCTGCGGATAGCGAGACGCTCTCAATTTTTGGTGGTGACGAAAGCTCCCCATTGATCTCAAACGTGCCAGACTGGCCTTGGGGCAACGACCAGCCGATTTGCGGTACGGAAAGACCGACGCCTTTCAAGTTAGACGATAGCGAAAACGCTTTCCTATCCTCTTTCCCGAGCGCGAGCGTTAAACGACCAAGACCACGACCACTGACTGACCCTTGCGGAAGGGCAATATTGAACTCTTTGAGAAAGCGATCTGATAGTTCGACCTCAGCGACGACTTGCGGCGTGATCTCTCCCTTTTTCAACGGCAGAGTAACGGTACCCTGTATTGGCACTATGCCGACCCTTGCGGCCCCATTAATGGTCAGAATGTTCTTTTCGGCTTTGAAATCCAGCGTGGACGCCGACAGCTCCCGCCCCGGCACCAAAATGGAGGAGCGAACATCGCGGATCTGGCCATTGGCGGAAACTTCAACCTGATCAGGTTTCACCCCTTTGACGAGAGGAAAAACGAGGCGCGCTTTACCCGTCAAACGGCCATCCGCAAGCACAACGGGCTGACCTGCCTTTTGCAGAAGACGCAGAGGCTCGGCGTCAAGGAGAGACAAGAGCCCCGTCACCGTGCCAGAGATTTGGGTCTGAACTTCGGCGGGTGCCCCCTTGATGAGAACATCGGGCACAATGAAATGCGTACCGGACACGTCAAGCGCGCCGCCTTGCGGCGGAAGAATTGTTCCGGCTTCCGCGGTCACACTGAACCGTTGCTTGGCAAGGCTTGCGAAACCGGAAGCGTTCTCGACAGGAGGCAATCCCTTTACCGCAACGAAAGAAGTATTCTTGAACGCAAAGGAAAGGGCAGAGATGGGTTTGCCTCCGGGCGTACTCCGCACAGAGGCCTGAAAATCGCTGAACGTTCCCCTGAGCAAATTATTTTCCACCCACTCCCGCGCTTTCGGAGCGAGTATCCGCGGCCAGAGGGGCAAGAGGCTGGCAGAAGATGCGTCGGGAATTTTCGCATCAAGCGCGATTTCCCATCCTCCGGGAGCAGCGGAGACCTCACCTTTTGCCCAACCGCGGACATCGTTCTCGCGCAGGGAGAGTTGACCGATATTCAGAACAAACGGATCGAGGCGTAACCGCCCATCCATGAACAACTCGTCGATGTCCAGCGGATCATCATTAAGGATATCCGACCCGACTTTGACGTTCTGGAGGCGAACCTGCCCGACAACGGCTTCAGGCCTGCCACTTTTTCCTGTTTCGATGATCACTTTGCCTTCGGCACGCCCCGATAGCCATTTGCTGGTGACGGAAAGTTCATCGAATCTGAGCGTTGCCGTCTTGGGGTCAAAGGTGAAATAACTCCGAGCACCATCGAACGGGATCGGCGTGGCATCATCCCGCGGTTGGAGTGCGCCCGAGCCGATTGTAAGAGTGCCAGATAGAGGCCCCAGCGATCCGTCCAGGCTTGTTGCACTGCGCAAAGAGCCGGAGATCGGCGCACGCACACCAGAAAGCCAAGCCAAAGCGGGCACTTCATCGGCCAGATCGGTAGCTGCGAGATCTTCGAAATTCACCCCGAAGCGCGCTTCCTGTGCACCCAAGCGGCTATCGTACGTTGCCTCAAGAACTGTTGCGTAGTCATAGCCGCCCAGCAAAGCCGCATCCGCGCGGACACTGATCGCATCGTTCTGCCGCGTGAGCAGCAAGCGCCCCCCGTCGATGTTCCATGCGCGATCGGAAAGCTGGTCTTCAAAACGCAGAGCGAGGCCTTCCACCTGAATGCGTGTCAGACGTTCGAGGGCTGATACTGAGAAAACCTCGTCAATACTTTGGATCAGCTCTGGAAGCGTGGGAGCCGCACCGATAGGCTTGAGTGCTTCCCCGAGCGAGAGTTGAAAAACACCTTCCCTGTCGCGCCGAAGGACAAGATAGCCTCCCGTCAGTTGCATCACACGAGGCTTGAACGCTCCTTCGAACAATGCGTCACGCGACAAGCCAGTCTCGAACTCTTGCAGAGTGACCAGAGGCGCAAGCGCATCTTTTTCAGACAACACCACATCGCGGAACCGAAGACGCGGACGCCAGCCTTCCTGAACAACGACCGTGACTTCGCCGAAACGGAGCCTGAGATCGCCTAGCGACTGATCGAGTGCGTTTTCGACCCGCTCGCGTGCCCAAAGCGGTAAGACGACGGGCCTTTCGATCAAGTACAGAATGGCACCAGCGGCTATAGCCAGCACCAAAGCCGTTGCATAAATAAGGCTTCTAAGAACACGCATCCAGACTGAATGGCGCGGGCCTTTCAGCATATGGCCGCCATCGCCCTCGCTTTGGCTGGCATCTGAGGTGTTCCGGGCGTTGGTCATGCCTGCTGGGTTCGCGCGTTTATCTTTTTTCGGCAAGGCTTTATTCTGCCCTGCCCCGCTCTATTATGCCAGAGACAGACGTATTGAGGAGCAAGAACATGCCTAGCCCGAATGAAATCGCCCCCGATTTTACGCTGAAACGTGACGGTGGACAGGACGTAACTCTGTCTACGCTCCGCCCTGCCCCGGTTGTTTTGTATTTCTACCCAAAAGACGACACGTCCGGCTGCACCAAGGAAGCTCTCGCGTTTTCATCTCTGCTTGCTGAATTCACCGCTGCGGGAGCCGTCGTTTTCGGGATTTCCAAGGATAGCGTTGAGAAGCATGAGAAGTTTTCCAAGAAACACGCGCTGACTGTTGGACTGCTCTCCGACACTGACGAGGTCTGTGAAGGCTATGGTGTGTGGAAAGAAAAGAGCATGTACGGCAAGACCTACATGGGCATTGAGCGTTCAACTTTCCTTATTGATGGAAATGGCAAGATCGCGCGCGTCTGGAACAAAGTGAAGGTTGACGGGCATGCCGAGGAAGTGCTCGAAGCGGTGAAATCGCTTTAACCCACGAGCTAAGATGACTGTGCTTTCCCTGACACAAATGGCCGTTCAAGTGCTGACGACAGCAGATGGCCGGCAGAAGACGGCCCTTTCGAAGGCGCATGCAGAAGCATGGTTTGCGGCGCGCGACGCCGGAACGCCACTCGTCGTCGGGCAGGCCGCTCCCCCGCCAGACCCGGCGCGACCGGAGAAGCCCGAGCTTCTTCCTCCCAATGAAGTGCCAAGGCGCCGACCGGGTTCAGTGCAGGGGCGGATCGCGCTCCTTCATGCTGTGGCCCATATTGAATTGAACGCGGTCGATCTGCATTGGGATATCGTGGCGCGGTTTGGGCATATCCCTATGCCGCTCGGATTCTACGATGACTGGGTCAAAGCGGCGGCCGAAGAATCCAAACACTTCAACCTGATTTGCGATTGCCTTGAACGGATGGGAAGCCACTATGGCGCCCTGCCCGCGCATGCCGGCATGTGGCGCGCCGCAGCGGATACGACCGAGGACTTGCAAGGCCGCCTTGCCGTGGTGCCCATGGTTCTCGAAGCCCGCGGGCTGGACGTGACACCCGGCATGATCGCCATTTTCGAAAAAGCCGGAGAGGCCGACACCGTCGCGGCGCTCAAGACCATTTATGCCGAGGAAGTCGGGCATGTGGCGTACGGGGCGAAATGGTTTAACTGGCTTTGCGGTCGTGACGGGCTCGATCCAAAAGACGCGTTCCACAGGCTGGTACGCCAGTATTTTCCCGGTTCCCTGAAGCCACCTTTCAATGAAGAAAAGCGGGCGGAAGCGGGGCTACCACCAGATTTTTACTGGCCGCTGGTGCACGAAACGCCGCAGCGCGGCTGAGTTCTGCCCTGCTTTCAAATAGTTCGGCGGTTTTCCGCCAGATCAGCGGAAATCGCCCGAAAGGTTCGAATCGCGGATCGAAAAAGGTTGCTGGATCGTCAAGCTCTGGTTAACCAGACCTTCGCGGGCTGTGTTCAACGAAACACGCTTGGCCCGCACAGGGGACAATAATAAGGGACGGACACGTGAGAACACGTCTTGCGATCCGCATCGATGCGGCTCTAGAGCGCTGGTTTCCGGAGCGTCGGGTTTTTCTGCGCTCTGAAACCGATACACGCTTCATCCGGCTAAAGCCTGCCACCCAGATGGTCGCCTTTCTCGGTGCATCGTTTTTTGTGGGTTGGACAATTATCGCTACCGCCATCCTGCTGATGGACTCCATCGGCGCAGGCAACTTCCGCGAGCAAGCCCGCCGCGACCAGCGGACATACGAGAATCGCCTCAATTCACTCGCCACAGAACGCGACACGCGAGCGGCTGAGGCTCTTGCTGCACAAGATCGCTTCAATGCAGCGCTGGACCAGATTTCGCTGATGCAATCGGAGCTACTCAGTTCGGAAACCCGTCGTCGTGAATTGGAGACGGGGATCGAAGTCATCCAATCGACATTACGCCGCACCATTAAAGAACGTGAGGCCGCCAAGAGCGAAGCGAACGGCTTGATGGCCGCCGCCGATGGCAACGGCAAAGTCGTGTTGGCTTCTGCCGGCACCGCCCCTGGCACTCTGGACATGATGATCGAAGCGCTGGCCGATACGGCGCGCGAGCGCGACCAGATAGAGGAAAACGCCCAGGCAGCGCTCATTCAGGCAGAAGAAATGGCCGCGCAAATCAAGTCAATGGAAGAGAAAAACGGCACGATCTTCCGCCAACTTGAAGACGCCATGACGATTTCGGTAAAGCCTCTCGACAAGATGTTCCGTGCCGCAGGGATGGATACGGACCGCGTTCTGAGCCAGGTACGCCGCGGCTACGCGGGTCAAGGCGGGCCGCTCACACCGATCACCTTCTCCACTAAGGGTCTCGCTCCGACGTTGGATGAAACCCGCGCAAATCGCCTTCTATCCCAGATGGACCAGTTGAACCTTTACCGCATCGCGGCCCAAAAGGCACCTTTCGCGGTTCCGGTGAAGTCTGGCTTCCGTTTCACCTCAGGCTTTGGCTACCGTCGTGACCCGAAAACGGGTGGTCGCCGTATGCATGCGGGTGTGGATTTTGCCGGCCCAGTCGGCACGCCTCTCTATGCCACCGCCGATGGCGTTGTTGTCCATGCCGGTTGGGCTTCGGGATACGGCCGCCTCGTGAAGATCCAGCACGAGTTCGGTATTGAAACGCGCTATGCCCATATGAACCGTCTGAACGTCAGCGTTGGCCAAAGGGTCTCGCGCGGGCAGCGTATTGGTGATATGGGAGCGTCTGGACGTGTAACAGGGCCTCACCTGCACTACGAAGTGCGCGTAGGTGGGCAACCCGTGAATCCGATGATCTACATCAAGGCAGCGAACGATGTTTTCTAAAAGCAAAATCAACGAGCCAGGCCCCAAAGCAGCAGAGGCCCCGAAGCCCGCAACAGCCCCCGAGGCGGCCCGCGCTCCCACACCTGAATTCAAGCCCTCGGCTCCGAAACCGAAGCCGCCAGCATCGGTTCTGTCCTCAGACCTTCACATCGTTGGCAACCTCAAGACCACGGGCGACATCCAGATCGAAGGCACCGTGGAGGGTGATATTCGTGCCCACCTCCTGACCGTTGGTGAAACCGCCACCGTCAAGGGCGAGATCATGGCGGATGACGTCGTGATCAATGGCCGCATCGTAGGCCGTGTGCGCGGCTTGAAAGTGCGCCTATCCTCCACAGCACGTGTGGAAGGCGACATCATCCACAAGACCATCGCAATCGAATCCGGTGCCCACTTCGAAGGTTCCGTTCAGCGTGCGGACGACCCTCTGTCGAAAGGTGGCTCGAAGGTTTCGCTGCCGCCCCTCGGGACTGGCGGGACCGAGAGCAACAGCTGATCGGCAAACAGATTTTAAGAGCCGCCCCGATCGGGGCGG
>RFUP01000200.1 GCA_009922885.1 Paracoccaceae bacterium | reverse complement strand
CAAACACTGCCGCGGCTCCGGCCCCGGCTGGACACCCGACCTCACAGGCCGCCGCGTCTTGCGGTGGATCACCCACGCCCTGATGCTCCTGCGCGGTCAGGAAAAACCCGCCACCGAGCAATTCTACCGCTGCCTCTCCACCCAAGCGCATTTCCTCGCCAAACGCTGGCCTGCCGCCTCGCCGGGCCTGCCGCGTTTCGAAGCGCTCACAGGCCTCCTTTACGCAGGCCTCTCGCTACAAGGGATGGAAAACCTCGCATGGCCCGCCGCCGACGCCTTGGCCCTCGAATGCAGCACCTTGATCGACAAGGAGGGCGGCATTCCCACCCGCAATCCTGAAGAGCTTCTGGAAGTCTTCACGCTTCTCACCTGGGCCGTCGCCATCCTCACCGAAACCGGCCACACGCCACCCGATTCCCTCGTTGCCGCGATTGACCGGATCACCCCCACCCTCCGCACGCTCCGCCACTCGGATGGCGGGCTCGCGCGGTTCCATGGCGGCGGGCGCGGTGTGGAAGGGCGTCTCGACGCCGCCCTCGCCGCCGCCAATGTCAAAGGTCGGCACGCCGATGGCCTCTCGATGGGCTACGCCCGCCTGTCGTCTGGGCGCACCTCCATCATCGTCGACGCATCGCCACCCCCATCAGGCCGCGCCTCGATTTCCGCCCATGCCTCCACGCTGGCCTTTGAGCTGACCTCCGGTCGCCGCCCCCTCGTCGTCAACTGCGGCTCGGGTGCCTCTTTCGGCCCCGAATGGCGGCAGGCTGGCCGCGCCACACCCTCGCATTCCACGCTTTGCCTCGCGGGCCTCTCCTCGGCCCGGTTGGGCAACGGCGGCAAATCCGACTGGCTCACCGATGCGCCCCGGAACGTGCCGATCCACATCAGCCAAGCCCCCGACGGGTTGCGCTTCGAAGGCGGGCATGATGGCTGGCTCGCCTCGCACGGCCTCACCCACGCCCGCATGCTCGATCTCACCTTCGACGGTCGCGGCCTCGCGGGCGAAGACCTTCTCCTCGCACTCGAAGACCCCGACAAGGAGCGCTTCGACCGCGCCATGACCGCCGTGAACCTGCAAGGCATCGGCTTCGACATCCGCTTCCACCTCCACCCCGAGGTTGATGCCACCCTCGACATGGGCGGGGCCGCCATCGGCCTTGCCCTAAAATCCGGCGAACTCTGGGTCTTCCGCCACGATGGCCACGCCAAACTCAGCCTCGAACCCTCCGTTTATCTAGAAAAAGGCCGCCTGCGACCGCGTGCCACCAAACAGGTGGTTCTCTCTGGCCGCGCAATGGACTATGCGACCCGCATCCGGTGGTCGCTCTCCAAGGCACAGGACACTCCTTTGTCCATCCGCGACGTGACCCCGGACGACCGCGACCTGACCATCTGACAACGGCACCTGCCCGGGGGACCTCGATGACCAACCTTTACCCGCTCAAACGCGCGCTCATTTCCGTGTCCGACAAGACCGGCCTGATCGATCTTGGAAAAGCACTCGCCGCGCGTGGCGTGGAAATCCTCTCCACTGGCGGTTCCGCCAAATCCCTGCGCGATGCAGGCGTTCCGGTGAAGGATGTGGCAGATGTCACGGGCTTCCCCGAGATGATGGATGGCCGCGTCAAAACCCTGCATCCGAAAGTGCATGGCGGCCTCCTCGCGCTCCGTGACAACGCCGAACATATCGCCGCGATGGACGAGCACGGCATCGGCGGGATCGACCTCCTCGTGGTCAACCTCTACCCCTTCGAGGCCACCGTCGCCAAAGGCGCGGAATACGATGAATGCATCGAGAACATCGACATCGGCGGCCCCGCCATGATCCGCGCCGCCGCGAAGAACCACGGCTTCGTCACCACGGTCGTCGATGTGGAAGATTACGCCGCCCTCCTCGCCGAGCTTGACGCCAACAACGGCCAGACCTCGCTCGCCTTCCGCCGCAAGATGGCGCAGATCGCCTATGCCCGCACCGGAGCCTATGACGCCGCCGTCTCCACATGGATGGCGAGCGCCATTGGCGAAAACACCCCGCGCCGCCGCGTCTTTGCAGGCACGCTGGCCCAAGGCCTTCGCTACGGCGAGAACCCGCACCAGTCCGCCGCCTTCTACACCGATGGCACCGCCCGCGCAGGGGTTGCCACGGCCGAACAGCTTCAGGGCAAGGAACTGAGCTACAACAACATCAACGACACCGACGCCGCCTTCGAACTCGTCAGCGAATTCACCCACGGCCCGGCCTGCGCGATCATCAAGCACGCCAACCCCTGCGGTGTCGCCACCGGCGAAAACATCGTCGACGCCTACCGCCGCGCCTTCGATTGCGACCGCACCTCCGCCTTCGGTGGCATCATCGCGCTGAACCGCCCGCTCGATGGCGCGACCGCCGAGGAAATCTCGCAGATCTTCACCGAAGTCGTGATCGCCCCTGCCGCCGACGAAGCCGCCCGCGCCGTGTTTGCCGCCAAAAAGAACCTCCGCCTTCTCGTCACGGGCGCAATGGCCGATCCCAAAACCGCCGCCCTCACGATCCGTCAGGTTTCGGGCGGCCTCCTCGTGCAGGACAAAGACGCAGGCCACATCGCACGCTCCGACCTCAAGGTCGTCACCAAACGCGCGCCGTCTGATCGCGAACTTGACGATCTCCTCTTCGCGTGGAAAGTCGCCAAGCACGTCAAGTCGAACGCCATCGTCTACGTCAAGGATGGCGCAACCGTTGGCGTCGGCGCAGGCCAGATGAGCCGCGTCGATAGCTGCCGCATCGCCGCCCGCAAAGCGCAGGACATGGCCGAAGCCCTCGGCCTCGCCGCTCCGCTCACCCAAGGCTCCGTTGTGGCGTCTGACGCGTTCTTCCCCTTCGCCGACGGCCTCATGACCGCCGCCGAAGCAGGCGCAACCGCCATCATCCAACCCGGCGGCTCTATGCGCGACGACGAAGTGATCGCCGCCGCAGATGCGGCAGGCCTCGCGATGGTCTTAACTGGAATGCGCCATTTCCGTCATTGATTGACGTTGGGGAATGGGGAGGAAACGCCGTTTTCTCCCCATTTTCTCTTTATGGTAGTGTAACTAGTTGAAACTCGCGCGCGGTTTGGCTGGAAAAGATGCATCTGCGCCCCTAATACGTTTGGGTAGACCCCGCCTCAAGACGGGGCTGCGTGGAGACGGCAGGCATGCGATTGGTATTCTGGACTGGCTTCTGGATCTTCCTGCTCGATCAGGCATCGAAGTATCTTGTCGTGCACATCCTCAATCTCCGCCAATTGGGCGAGATCGACGTTCTTCCCCCCCTCCTCAATCTCCGCATGGCGTGGAACTACGGCATCAACTTCGGCCTCTTTGCCCAGAACGGTGACCTCACCCGCTGGGTGCTCGTCGTCGTCGCCCTTGCGATTTCCGTCGCCGTGATCTGGTGGGTCATCAACGACCCGCCCGGAACCATCGGCAAGATCGCCGCAGGCTTCCTCATCGGCGGCGCCCTTGGCAACGTGATCGACCGCCTCCTCTACGGTGCCGTGGCCGATTTCCTGAACATGTCCTGCTGCGGCATCGACAACCCCTACGCCTTCAACGTCGCCGATATCGCCATCTTCATCGGCGCTTTCGGGCTTGTGCTCTTTACGGGTGGTAAAAAGCCTGCGTGACCTCGCCGTCAGGATGGTCTAGAAAGCGGGCAGTGGTGGAATGAGGGAGCACCGAATGCGGCGTGCTGTGATCCTGTTGAGTCTTCTGGCCCTCGCGGCTTGCGGCAAAGACCGTGACATTACGCTGAAGGACATCCGCACCTTCTCGGGTGGTCCCGATGAATTCCTCGTCCTGCCTTCGAAGCCTTTGGAACAGCCGAAGAGCTTCGCTGAACTGCCTGCCCCCACCCCCGGTGGCACCAACCTCACTGATGTGAACCCTCGCGGGGATGCCGTCGCCGCTCTCGGTGGCCGCGCTTCTGCACTGGAATCGAACGGCGCGTCCTCCGCCGATGCGGCGCTTGTGAACTACGCCTCGCGTAACGGCGTTCCCGCCGACATCCGCGCCACGCTCGCGTCCGAGGACGAAGACTTCCGCCGCGCCAAGTCGCGCTTCACCAAGATCCGCCTCGTTCGCGTAGACCGCTACAACGAAGCCTACCGCCGCCAAGCCCTCTCGCCCTATCCGGAACTTGAGCGCTGGCGTAACGCGGGCCTCCCCACACCTTCGGCACCGCCATCCACGCGCTAAAGCGTTTCGAGAAAAAGTTGATAGACTTTTTCAGCTAAGAAATGCGTCAAATCGTTAGCTTAAAGCGTTTCTGCCGTTTCAACGGTAAAGTGAAACGCTTTAAGCCCTCACAACACCGTCATTTCCCCGCACTCCGGTTGAACCGGAGCCGGATGATCGTATCTTCGCGTCAGAGGAGACCTATCCATGCGTTTGTTTGCCTTCCTTCTGGCCACCATCCTGCCCGTCGCCGCCACCGCTGACGAGCGCGTCACCGATTTCACCCTCGATAACGGTCTGGACGTGGTGGTGATCGAAGATCACCGCGCCCCCGTCGCCGTTCACATGCTCTGGTATCGCTCCGGCTCCGCCGACGAGCCCTTGGGCCAATCAGGCGTCGCGCATTTCCTCGAACACCTGCTCTTCAAGGCCACGGATACGCTGGAAGCAGGCGAATTCTCCGACACCGTCGCCCGCAACGGCGGCGAGGATAACGCCTTTACCAGCTACGATTACACCGCCTACTACCAGCGCATCGCCGC
Source organism: Paracoccaceae bacterium (assembly GCA_009922885.1). Classification (GTDB taxonomy): domain Bacteria; phylum Pseudomonadota; class Alphaproteobacteria; order Rhodobacterales; family Rhodobacteraceae; genus UBA9554. The sequence continues at coordinate 80 of RFUP01000200.1, read as the reverse complement.
TGACCGCCTCGATCTGATGATGCAGATGGAAGCCGACCGGATGCGCAACATCCGCCTCACCGAGGAAGATATCACCACCG
>RFUP01000199.1 GCA_009922885.1 Paracoccaceae bacterium | reverse complement strand
GACTCTATCTTCCCTTCCCTTATCGGTGAGTACGAGTTCCGGGCTGGGCGCAGAGGATGAAACCGGGGAAGGGATCAGGATTGATCACAGTGCGCTTGCCATAGCCCACGACGGTATAGGTGACAGGGTTGAAGTAAATCTGCTGGTCGGCATGAGGCAGATCGGGCGAGGAGCGCAGGAAACCGCCCGACTGGTTGACCGAGAGCGATAGCGGGCCTTTGCGGGTGAGCGCGTATTGGATTGCCGCCTTCACCTTACCCCAAAAGGGCGCGAGATCGTTGTTCAGCGTGGGTTCGGTGGCGCGGTAGTAATAGCTGACGGCTTGGTGATCTTGCAGGTTGCCACCCACGTTGTCATTGGCGACCACGGGTGTGATCCCAAGGGATTGCAGGAGCGCGCCGGGGCCGATGCCCGAGCGCTGCAAGAGGCCGGGGCTATGGACGGCCCCTGCCGAGAGGATCACTTCGCGGGCGCGGACAATCTCGGTGCTACTTTTTTGGCGAAGTTCCACGCCTACGGCGCGGCGACCGTCGAACACGATACGCAAGACGCGGGTGCGGGTGCGCAGGGTGACGTTCTTGCGCTTCAAAGCCGGGTGAAGATGGGCGCGCGCCGAAGACCAGCGCCGCCCGTTCTTGGTGTTGATCTGGTAGACCCCGCCGCCTTCGGGGTGATCGCCATTCATATTGGCGGTGACGGGAAGCTGAAGCTCTTCCAAGCCTTTGAAATAGTGTCGGTTGAGCGGGTGAATGCGGTCTGACACATCAGAGACGTGGAGCGCGCCGTTGCCTTCGGTGGAGCCATCGGGGGCGACGCGGGTTTCGATGCGGTCATAGGTGGCGCGCACGGTTTCCCAGTTCCAGCCCTTGGCCCCTGCGGCTTCCCAATCGTCGAAATCATGCGGCAGGCCGCGGCAATAGACCATGGCGTTGATCGAACCGGAGCCACCCACCACATGGCCACGCGGCCAGTAATCGGCGCGGTTGTTCAGCGCGTCTTGCGGCTCGGCGGTGAGGCCGTAGTTCCAGCGCTTGTCGTAGAAGAGGCGGCCGTAGCCGACGGGGAGGTGGATATAGGGCGAGCGATCCATGCCGCCGCTTTCGACGATCAACACGCGGGCGCGGCCATCGGCGCTGAGACGGTCTGCGAGGACGGAGCCTGCGGAACCGGCTCCGATGATGATGTAATCGTAGTCTTGCAAGATTGGCTCCCACTCTTCCCCGAGAAAGCCTTCGCGCGGGAGCGGGCGATGGACAAACAAAGAATTTTTTGCTTATCTGCAAAAAAATTACTGGTGATGTATGGCGCATTCCCATCCCCCTTTGCCGTGGCTGCGGGCCTTCGAGGCTTCGGCGCGGCACCGCTCGTTTACTCTGGCCGCAGCAGAGCTTGGGCTGACGCCCGCAGCGGTGAGTTATCAGGTGCGGGCCTTGGAGGCGGAGCTGGGCTATCCGCTATTTGCGCGGAAGAACCGGACACTGGAACCTACGCGATTGGCGGAGCTTTACCTGCCCTTCGTGGCGCGGGCTTTTGCGGAGCTATCGCGGGCAACGGATGAGGTGTTTGGCCGCCAAGGGCCAAAGGCGGTGCGCCTGCGCTGCCTGCCTTCGGTGGCGCAGCTCTGGTTGATCCCACGCTTGCGGGGCTGGCAAGCGCTGCATCCAGAGGTGCAGATCACGCTGAACGTGGGCTCATGGTCGGGGATGATGGATCAGGGGCAGTTGGATCTGGATATCCGCTATGGCGATGGCACGCCGGGGGAGGATGGGTCGGAGCCGTTGCGGGCGGAACGGCTTGTGGCGGTGTGCACAGCGCGTTTGGCCGAAAAGGCAGGCAGCAAGGCGGCGTTGGCGGCGCTGCCGCTGATCGACATTCTGGGCGTGGCGGATACGTGGGAGAGTTTTCTGGGCACGCGCGCCCTGCCCCCGCCTGCTTACCGCGTGGATCAATCGGCCGTGGCTTTGGGGCTGGCGGCAGAGGGTTTGGGGGTGGCGCTGGTGTGGCACCTCTTTGCCGCGCCATACTTGGCGGACGGGCGATTGATGCGGGCTTTGCCGGAGGCAGAAGACAGCCCGACGCCACATGATTTGCGGCTGGTGATGGCGGAAAGTGGTGGCGGGCCGCGCCCGGAAGTGCTGCTGTTCCGCGACTGGCTATTCGCGGAAATGGCGGCAACGCCTCACTGAAGCGGCTTTTTCTGCGCGTCGAGTTCTTCGAGGGCAGAGGCAATTTCTTCGTAATCGGGTTCTTCAGCGGAGGGGAGCGCATAGCTGCCCGACATCCAGCGCGCCAGATCGACATCGGCGCAGCGCTTGGAGCAGAAGGGGCGATAGGCGGCGACCGTTTCTTTCTTGCAGATCGGGCAGGCCATCAGAGCGCGCCTTTCAGTGCCTCGGCCACCGGAATACGGGCGCGGTGGCGCTGGAGTTCGAAATTGCCCAGAGGTGTCCAGCCTGCGAGGATGGTTTCCACGGGATCGGTGCGGAAGGCGGCTTTGAGCGACATCTCGAAGCCGCGACGATCTTTCTTCGGCATCGGTGCAAGGTCGAGCACGATAATACCACCAAGGCCACGCAGGCGAAGCTGGCGGGGGAGTTCGCGGGCGGCGTTGAGGTTGGCTTTGAGGGCGGCGGCGGGCGAGGCGTCACCTCCGGTATTCACATCCACTGCAACGAAAGCGCGGGTTGGCTCAATCACCATGGTGTGACCATGCTGGAGCTGCACAACGGGCTGGAGGGCGGCGGCCAATGCATCGAGCACGCCATGGGCTTCGAAACAGCCGGGCTCGGTGATGACTTCGGCCGGATCGGTCCATTCGCGCCATGCGAGGATATGCGGGCCGTCGCCTTCGGTGAGGGTTTCGGGATCGCCTTCGGTATCGGCCAGAACGGCGGTGGCCAGATCGGCCATGGCGCGGATGTCTTCGGCGATCTCGTCATCCGAGCCGTGCTCGCAGGAGGAGCGCAGGATCAGGCCTGCATCATCCATCTCGAAGCAATCATGGGCGATGGCGAGGATTTCGTCGCGGCGGTCATCGTCCTTGATCTGGCGCGAAACGTTCACGCCGGGGGCACCGGGCGTGACGATGGCGAAGCGGCTCTTGAAGAGAAGGCGGTCGGTCACCGGAAGCGCTTTGCCGCCTTCGGCGTGGCTTGTGACCTGCACGAGTATACGTTCGCCCGGCGAAATGCCTTTGACCTGTTTCAGGAACATCTGGCCTTCGGGCGTAGAAACGAAAATGCCCCCCTGCCCTTTCTGCGGCTTGTCGGCCTTGGCGCGGAAGATCGCTCCGGCACGGACGCCCTCGGCATCGACGAAAATATCATGCAAACGGCCATCGACCATGAGCGCAGCCACTTCGCGGCCATCGACCGTATCGAGAAGGATTTGACGACCGATCATTCTTGCCTCCAGAGCGGCAGGCCTGCGGCCTGCAAGAGCGCGGCGGTTTCTGCCAGAGGCAGGCCGACGATGCCTGTGTATGAGCCTTGAATCCAAGGAATAAATGCGCCAGCGGGGCCTTGGATGGCGTAACCGCCCGCCTTGCCCTGCCAATCGCCCGAGGCGAGATAGGCGTTCAATTCGTCATCAGAAAGCCGCTTCATCTTCACAGCACTTTCAGACGTGCGCCGCCAGATGCGATCGCCTTTCCGCACAACGACGGCCGTAATCACCGAATGGCGACGGCCGCCGAGAGACACGAGAAACTCCGCCGCCTCCCCTGCATCGGCGGGTTTGCCGAGGATGCGGCGACCAAGAGCCACCGTGGTATCGGCGCAGAGCACGATATCCTCGGGGCTGGCCTCGATGGCATGGGCCTTCTCGAAAGCAATCCGCTCGCAATAGACACGCGGCGTTTCCGCCTTCTTCGGCGTCTCGTCGATATCGGGAGGGGTGATGGCATCGGGCGTGACGCCCAGCGTGGCCAAAAGTTCGCGGCGCCGGGGGCTGCCCGATCCGAGGATCAGTCGCATGAAAGCCTCCGGCGTTCGCAGCGCTTACTTGAAGCGGTAGTTGATACGACCTTTGGTGAGGTCATAGGGGGTCATTTCCACCTGGACTTTGTCGCCCGCGAGAACGCGGATGCGGTTCTTGCGCATCTTGCCTGCCGTATGCGCGATGATCTCATGGCCATTCTCAAGCTCGACCCGGAACGTCGCGTTCGGCAGGAGTTCCTTCACGACACCGGGGAATTCGAGAATATCTTCCTTGGCCATGGTCTCTCCTTGCTCTGTGGATCGCGGCCATCCGCGAAACATGCGCGTAAATGCGCCTGAGCGGGGCGATTTTCAAGGGGAATCGTGCCGCGCGGAGGGGTTAAATACCGCGTTTCGGGCTATAAGGTGCCTTTTCCACCTGTCTGGAAGGGGCTAGCCTCGGTTTAGAAGAACGTGGAGGGCAGCCATATGATCCCTGCTTTGGTGACAATTCTTGGCTGCCAACTGGCGGGCGAGGTGATTTCGCGGGGGTTGGCGCTGCCGCTGCCCGGTCCGGTTCTGGGGATGGTGTTCCTGCTGGCGCTGATGGCGGGGTTTACGCAGGTGCGTGATCTGGTGCGCCCGACGGCGATGGGGCTTCTGGGGCATCTGTCGCTCCTCTTCGTGCCCGCAGGTGTGGGCGTGGTGGCGCATCTCGACCTTCTGGCGGCGAAGGGCCCTGCCCTTGCGGCGGCATTGATCCTCTCGACTTTGCTCGCGATCGTAGCCGGAGCCGTGACCTTCACGATGGTGGCGAAATGGACGGGGGCTGGCGATGAGTGAGGATGCATTCCGGCTCTGGTCCTACCTCTCCTCGGGACCGCTCTTGTGGCTCTGGGTCACTCTGGTGGCCTATTGGGTGGGCGATAGCCTGTTTCGGGC
>RFUP01000198.1 GCA_009922885.1 Paracoccaceae bacterium | reverse complement strand
GCCGAGTTGGCCCAATCCGCGCCCAAGGCCAGCGCCTTCGCGATGTCGAAGGCATGGATCAGCTTGCCGCTCGCGCCGATCTTCACGCGGTCGCGCAAGCCCGCACCGCGCAGCGTATTGTGCACGAAGGTGAGGCCCTCGACCAAGGGCATCCCCATATGGTTGGCAAATTCCATCGGTGCGGCCCCCGTGCCGCCTTCCTTGCCATCCACCACGATGAAATCGGGCGTGATCCCCGTTTCCAGCATCGCCTTGACGATGCACATGAATTCCCGCCGATGCCCGATGCAGAGCTTGAAACCCGTCGGCTTCCCGCCGGAAAGCTCGCGCAGTTTGGCGATGAACTCCATCATCTCGATCGGGTTCGAAAACGCCGAATGCCGCGCGGGCGAAATGCAATCCACGCCCATCGGAACGCCGCGCGCTTCCGCGATTTCCGGCGAGATTTTCGCGCCGGGCAGCATCCCGCCCTGGCCGGGTTTCGCGCCTTGGCTCAGTTTCAATTCGATCATCTTGATCTGCGGATCGGCAGCCTGCTCGGCAAAGCGCACGGGATCGAACCGACCTTCCTTGTCGCGCGCTCCGAAATAACCCGATCCCAATTCCCAGATCAGATCGCCGCCACCCTCGCGGTGATACCGGGAAATCCCGCCTTCGCCCGTGTCATGCGCGAAACCGCCTTTCTTGGCACCCTTGTTGAGCGCCAGAATTGCATTGGCAGAAAGCGCGCCAAAGCTCATCGCCGAGATATTGTAGATCGAGGCGTCATAGGGCTGCTTGCAGTCCGGCCCGCCGATGGTCACACGGAAATTATTGCTCTCGATCTTGCGGGGCATGATCGAATGCGTGAGCCACTGGTAGCCGGAATCATACACACGCTTGCGGGTGCCGAAGGGGCGCTTGTCTTCCACGTTCTTGGCGCGCTGATACACGATCTCGCGCTGCTCGCGGGAAAACGGCACCTCGTCCTCGTCGCCTTCTATGAGATACTGGCGGATTTCCGGGCGGATCTGCTCAAAGAAATACCGGATATGGCCGATCACCGGGTAGTTCTTGAGAACCGCGTGGCGGGTTTGCAGAACGTCCTTCAAACCAACCAGCGAGACAAACCCGAAAACCGCAGCCAAGACCCAGAGCGTGGGGCGCCACCAGTCAGGGGCGATGGGCAGAGCGATCAGGCAGAAGGCCGTCGCCACCACGACAGCGGCGAAGGCGGATAGGCGGAGATATTGCGACATCGGCTCCCTTTCCGTGTCTAGATCGCCCGCTCCAAAGCTGCGCAGAGCTCGCGGACCCGTTCGCTATTATCAACGGCAATTGTACCGTTTGCGTTAACGCGATTATTTTCAAACCCCACGCGCATCTTACCGCCTAACCGCGAAGCTTCAACCAAGCAGAGAGTTTCCGTGGGTCCGAACGCGCACAATGACCAGTCCACCTCCGGCTCCACCGCCTTCAAAGCCGCCGAAAAGGGAGCAACATCAGCCGGATCTGAAACCTGCCCCGTGGTGTAGCGACCCAGAACCAGAATCGCGGCCAGAGGCCCCGCCGGAATCGTGCCATCCGCACGCCGTGCCGCGAGGCGCTCGATATCGGCCTGATCGTAGAGAATATGCTGCACATGCACGCCCGCTTCGGCGCAGAACGCAAAGAAGCGCCGCGTGAGTGCGCGGTCTGGTTCCTCGTCGATCTCGCGCAGACCGATGGAGGCTGCAGGCGGCACAATCGTTTCGATCAGGGCCCGCTGCTCCGAAGGCGTATAACGCCCGACGGCTTCCGTGGTGATCTGCACGTAAAAGTCCGGTGCCTGCGCGGCCATCTCCGCCAGCAACTCGCGGTAAAGCCCCGCATCAAGCACATGTGCGCCGTTCGCATCGCGGACATGGGCATGGAGCCCGTCTGCCCCCGCCGCGCGGGCGGCCAATGCAGCCGCAACGGTTTCCGCGATGGTCACGGGCAGGGCAGGGTGGTCAGCTTTGGTCAGGCGCGCGCCATTCGGGGCCACCATGATTCGGGGTAATTTGTGCATGTATCGTCTCCCTCGCCGCATTTCTGGGCGACGAGGCCACAGTCCGCAACCCTTCGCGTGGGCATAAAAAAGCCCGGCTCATCCGAAGATGGCCGGGCTCCATGGAGCAGTGCCGGGGAAGCGCTGCTCTGGGGAATTCAGAAGATACCGTTTTCCTTGGCCAGGAGGGCCGCTTGCGTGCGGTTCGAGGCGCCGAGCTTACGGTAAAGCGTTTTCATGTGCAGCTTGACCGTGGGTTCCTGAAGCTCCAGATCGCGGGCGATTTCCTTGTTGGATTTGCCCTGCGTCAGGCCTTTGAGCACCTGCATCTCGCGCTCGGTCAGCTTTTCCGCCAGCGGGTTCTGCGACTGATCTTCGGCATGGGTCATGAAGTCGATCGGGGCATATTGCTCGCCCATCGCCATGAACTTGATCGCGTTGACCAGCGACTTGGCCGAAAGCGTTTTCGGAAGGAAGCCGGCAGCACCCATTTCCAGCGCCTTTTCAGCGGTTTCGCGGTTGGCCATGCCCGAGATCAGCGCGATGCGGCTGCTCGGCGACAATTCGCTTGCGCGACGCAGACCGTCCAGCCCACCCATGCCCGGCATGTTCAGGTCAAGTAGAATGACGTCATACCGATTCCCCGAACGGACGAGATCAGCGACGCCATTAAAGTCGGCAGTACTATCGGCTTTAAAGCCACCAGCAGATTCGAGAAACATTACGAGCGTTTCACGGAGTAGATCATGGTCATCTGCAACGAGGATTTTCATTATAGACTCGCTTCGTTATCTTTTCGCATTACGGCGTATCCTAAAGTGGGAATACGGCATTCGTGTGGCTTCCTAAATCGCCGCACAACCCGTTTATCTCCCATAGGGCGAACGCGATACCCCACAAATTCCAAAAGATCGCCTATTGCGGAGGTTTAAAATATCCGAATGGATATAAAATTGTATCCTTTAGTGTTGCTTTGGCGCCATCGACGGTCAAAATGATCAAGGCAATAAAACGGCCACATTCGGTACCAATCAAATCAAGATCGGAGGATTCCAGCAATAATCTAACAAAATGCTAACGCAATCTTTGCGGTGGCGTCCATTGTTTCTTTTCAAGAACCAGCATGCACGCGTCTTGAATTGAGCGGCTGCAGAGCACAGCGCGGGCTATTCCAATGAGAAAATATTTTCGCCGCTCTGATAAAATTGCATTTTTAACAGTCGTTTAGTGTTTCGAATATAGGCGTGCGTGGCAGGCTGGGGCGGGAATCTTACCCAAAGGGATAAGTTAATATACGTATGGAATAGTGTTGATACGTTCTTTTGGTGCTACGCATGTGCTCGTTGGATACGAAGAGACAACTTAGGAGGGCGTCCGTAATTGGCGAAAAGAAGTCATCGATGTTGCGGGTGTGTTCGTGGAGCAAACCATTGGTCCTGTCGGGTTTCCTGGCGGCATCAACCGTTCTTGGCGGCGCGACGGCTGCCCTGATTCTCGGGGCTGCTCCTTCCGTCGCCCAGCAAACCGATGTGCTGTCGATCTCCGGCCTCATCCCGTCCTCCAACAACGAGGGCGTCACGCTAAAGATTGACGATCTCGTAAAGATCGCACCAACCAAGTTTATCACCACGACAATCTGGACCGACGGGCCGCAGGAGTTCGAAGGGACCTCCCTGAAGGGCCTTCTGGATCATCTCGGCGTCACCTCGGGAACGATCGTCGCGCGGGCGGTCAATGACTACTCCGTGAACATTCCGGTGGCCGATATCGAAGCCGGAGGCCCAATCGTGGCCTACCACCGTAATGACAAAGCCATGCCGGTCCGCGATAAAGGCCCGTTCTGGATTGTCTATCCCTATGATCTTGAAGACAAGTATCGCAGTGAGGAAGTGTTCTCACGCAGCATATGGCAGTTGACCAGTATCGAAATTAAGGAATGATCATTGGTGAGTGGCTCGGTAACGGGCGCTGATCGGAAAGACTATGCTTAGGGTTCTGACAAGCGCGCCATCGCGCCTATTTTCAGTGCTTCTTGTTTCGGCCGTCTTTATCGGCGTGGTCGTCCATTTGGCGCAGGCGGTGGTTGCCAACCTCACCCTGCTCGACACAGCCGCCTCCGATAACGTTCAATGGACTCTGGCGCAGGTCGAGGTCGATTTCGTCGATCTCGAACGCGGTATCTATAAGGCCTCCTTCCAGGAGGCACCCGACTTGGCCCCGGTCCAGAGAGATTTCGATATCTTCTTCAGCCGCGCCCGGGTTGTGGCTGAAGGGCAGCTTTACGGGCAGCTCCGATCCAACAGCAGATATGATGCGTCGATTGGTGCGATCGAAGTATTCCTCGATGAAACGGTGCCCTTTATCGATCAGGGCGGGGCGGCCCTTAAGAATGCCTTGCCGAGCATCTACGAGAAAATGGAGGTCTTGCGCCCCGCCGTCCGCGATCTCTCGATCACGGGACTCGGCGTTTTCGCCAAACAGGCCGACGCCCGTCGCCAAGGCATTGCTCAAACGCTTATGCGCCTCGCCATGGTCACGGTGGCGCTCTTGTCGGTGCTCCTTTTGTCGGCGCTCCTGCTCGCTCGCATGGCGCGGCAAGGGTTCCGCCGGGCGAATGTGCTGCAAGCCACCTCGTCGCGTCTCGAAACCATCATCGCCACCGCACTCGACGCCGTGGTCGTGACCAACCGGATCGGGCAGATCATCGAATTCAACGGCGCGGCGGAAAGCATCTTCGGCTATATGCGCGGCAGCGTAATTGGGCGGGATATCTCCGACATCATCGTCCCCCCGCACCTCCGCGCCGCCCATGCGGCAAGCGTCTCCCGTTACCTCAGAACCGGCAAACGGAAACTGGTCGGCGCGGGCCGTA
>RFUP01000197.1 GCA_009922885.1 Paracoccaceae bacterium | reverse complement strand
GGGCCTTTTGGCAGGCCGGCTGGCTGCTTCCGAACTTCTTGGCAAGCCGATCCCGCCTGTCCCGCAGGACAGCGCGCATGGCGCGCTTGTGCACCACATCACAGGCGGCGCAGAGGCCAAGACCTTCCAGCCCATGAATGTAAATTTCGGCCTCTTCCGACCGCTTGAAGAAATCGTCAAAGGCGGGCGCAAGGGCCGTAAGGATCGTTACAAAGGCTACACGGACCGCGCAAAAGAGGCGTTTTCTCAATGGCTTCAAGCCCAGAGATAACCCGCTTTGCCCCTTCTCCTACGGGGCCATTGCACCTTGGCCATGCCTATGCGGCCATGGTTGCGCATGATCTGGCCCGCGCCTCTGGCGGGCGCTTCCTGATCCGCATCGAAGACATCGACCGCTCGCGGTGCCGCCCGGAATGGGAAGCGCGGATCTTCGAGGATCTCGCATGGTTGGGCCTCTCCTGGGATCCCCCTGTCTGGCGACAATCCGAACGCCTTGCCTCCTACGAAGCGGCCCTCGACCGCCTTTGGGATCAAGGGCTGCTCTATCCCTGCACCTGCAATCGCCGCGATATTCTCGCCGCTCTCGATGCCCCGCAAGAAGGCGTGCCCATGGGCCCCGATGGCCCGGTCTATCCCGGCACCTGCCGCCACAAACCGCGCCCGAAAATCCGCCCCACAGATCGCGCGCTCCGCCTCGACATGGCGAAAGCCCTGCCTGCCTCGCCACTGCACTTCCATGAGGAAGGCCTTTCTTCCCTGCAAGGCAAGCACCCCATCACCCCCAAGGATCTCATTGAAAATACAGGGGATATTGTCCTCTCCCGACGCGACATGGGCACCTCCTATCACCTCTCCGTGGTGATCGACGATGCCGCACAAGGCATCACCCTTGTAACCCGCGGTGCGGATCTTTTCGCGGCCACGAAGATCCATGTGCTCCTCCAGCACCTCCTCGGCTTGCCCACGCCCCGCTACCATCACCACCGCCTGATCCGAGATGAAATGGGCAAGCGCCTCGCCAAACGGGACGACGCCCGCGCACTCGAAATCTACCGCACGGAAGGTCTGGCTCCCGATGCCATACGCCAACACCTCACAACGGGCGAAACCCTTGGTTAACAACGCTTTTCCCGCAAAATCCGGTGTATGGATTGCGTCTGGCAAGCGTATGGCTTGCGTCATGGCGTTCGCTGCGGATCAGCGCCCGTAAACACCGCGCGCTCAGCCGCCTCTTGCTCTAGGGCCGCCCCCATGCCTTACTCCCTTGAAACAAAGGGAAACCCGCCATGTCTGGTGCCATCCACATCCTGAACGGTCCGAACCTGAACCGCCTCGGAAGACGCGAGCCGGAAATCTACGGCCATACCACGCTCGCGGAAATCGAAGCGCAGTGCCGTGCTGCCGCCCACCCGCGCGCGGTGGTGTTTCACCAGTCGAATGCCGAGTATCAACTGATCGACTGGATCCACGAGGCCATCGATCAGGAGGCCGCTGCGCTGATTATCAACCCGGCAGGTCTCACCTTCACCTCGGTGCCGATCATGGATGCGTTGAAAATGGTCCCTGTTCCGGTGATCGAGTTGCACATCTCGAACATCCATCGCCGCGAAGCGGTCTACCACCATTCCCTCGTCTCGAAGGTGGCAACAGCCGTGATCGCAGGCCTCGGCCCGAAAGGCTACGGCGTGGCCGTCCGCGCGGCCTGCGAGTTGACGCAAGCCTGATCTTTCTCTTTTCAAAATATCCCGGGGGGTGAGGCCCGGTAGGGCCGAGGGGGGCAGCGCCCCCCGTCTTGCGAGGTCAGTTATCGAGATGGATCGAAACGCGGCGGTTCATCTTGCCCTTTTTCTCGATCTTGCCCATCGTCACCCGCCCGATTTCACCCGTGCGCGCCACGTGGGTGCCACCGCAGGGTTGCAGATCAACCTGTTCCGCGCCTTCCCCGATACGCACCAACCGCACGCGGCCCTGCCCGATGGGCGGCATGACGGACATGGTTTTGACCAGCCCCGGATTGGCGGCCAGTTCGGCATCGGTGATCCAGTCGTCGGTGACTGGCAAATCCCGATCGATCAAAGCGTTCAACGCGTCTTCAATGGCGGAAAGGTCCTCGGGCGGTTCGGGCATGTCGAAATCGAGGCGGCCTTTTTCGGCGGAAATCGAGCCGCCCGTCACCGGCAACGGGATCACCACAGACAAAAGATGCAGGGCCGTGTGCACGCGCATGTGGCGGTGGCGGCGGTCCCAGTCGAGGCTCTGCATGACTTTTGTGCCCGGCGGTGGCAATGCGCGGGGTTCGGCGGGGACGAGGATGATATCGGAGCCCGCACCCTTGATGGTGGTCGCGATCTCCATCCGGCCATCGGGCCAAGAAATCGAACCGCTGTCCCCTGGTTGCCCACCGCCCGTGGCGTAGAAAATTGTGCTGTCGAGCACGATACCGCCCTCATCCGTGAGGTAGCGCACAGTGGCTTCGGCATCGCGGAGATAGGCGTCGTCACGGAACTGGGGATGGGTCATTTGGGGGTGTCCTAGCGGTTGCCTTCCGGGCGGGATTGATCCATGGAGCCGCCCTTCTGGTCTTCGGTCTCCGGGGCTTCGGCCCAGTCGCGGCGGTCTTCCGGTGTGGGCGCGGGTGGTGCCGCAGGCGTGGGCTGCGGTTGCAGGGCTTCCGGGTTGCGGATCCAGATATCGCGCTGTGCGAAGGGGATCTCGATCTTCTCTTCGACGAATTTCTCGTAGATCTGGTGGTTGATCTCGGAGCGCACCGCCAGCGACCAGTTCACATCGCGCAGGATCACGCGGATCTCGAAATCGAGGCTATCGGCCCCGAAGCCCATGAAGGCCACATTAGGCGCGGGATTGGCCAGCACCATCGGATGCGCCTCGGCGATGTCGCGCAGGATGCGGTCAACTTTCCGCGTGTCGTTGCCATAGGCCACGCCCACTGGAATGATGAGGCGGCCGATGGTTTTGCCGCGGGTGTAGTTCGTCACCATGCCGGAAACGAAATCGGCGTTCGGCACGATCACATCGGTGCGGTCGAAGGTTTCGATGCGGGTGGAGCGCACCGAGATGTCTTTCACATAGCCCTGCTTGCCGCCCACCTCGATCCAGTCGCCTTCGGAAATCGGGCGTTCGATCAGCAGAATGATGCCCGACACGAAGTTCGACACGATATTCTGGAGGCCGAAACCGATGCCCACAGAAAGCGCGCCAGCGACGATGGCGAGAGAGGACAGGTCGATCCCCGCAGAGGTCACTGCAATGAGCGCCGCAAGGAAGATGCCGATATAACCGGTGCCCGCGACGATGGCGTTTTGCCCGCCCGTGTCGATCTTGGTTTTCGGCAGGACCGAGGCTTTGAGCGTGCCTTGTAGAAGGCGCGTCGCGCTATAGCCGATGACGAAGATCACCACGAAAGTGAGGAAGGCTGCCGGAGAAATCCGCGTTTCACCGATGGAGACGCCTGACGAGAACCGCCCCCAGATCTCCACGAGATCGGTGGGTTGCGCGCCCCAGATGAGGGCAAAGACCGGAAGCGACAGAAGCGCGAAGACAAAGCCCGCGAGCGTGGGCAGAAGCGCATCTTCGGCGTTTTCCGTATTGGGCACGATCAGGCAGTAGACGGCGGAAACCACCCGTTGCAGCACCATCAGGAGCGCAAGCAACTGGAGCGACATCACGGTGGGGTAAACGATATTCATCCCCGCTTCGAAATAGCCTGCGGCGGCGAGAAGCGTGCCGACGGCGGCGAGCACGATCATGAAGCGCGCGAGCACCTGGATGAGGCGGTTGCGGTAGCTGCGTTCGCCGTGGGCTTCTTCCTCGTTCCGCACATGGCGGCTCAAGAGGCCTGCGAGGCGCATCATGAAGAGGGCCGCGACGACCATCAGCGGGAAGAGGATGACAACGCGGGCCTCTGTGGTCCAAGCGGAAGCAGAAGAGAGGTCTTCGAGGAAGAGGCCGAGACCGACAATGAAGCCGAGGATGGACGCATCGAACCGACCTTCGGCGCGGCGTTCGGGCGCGAGGTTCAGCTGGCCGGCGAAGCCGCCTTCTTTCGGGAACATCCGTCCGCCGAGCCATCGCGCGGAGAAGAAGGCAAAGCCGAAAGGCACGAGGGCCGCGGCGAGGGGCTGAGTGCGCAGGCCCATGAGCCCTGTGACTTCCATCGCGACGACCAGAAGAAACACGCCCACCACGGGCACGAGCACTTGACCGAGCGAGACCGCGAAACCCGCCAGCCAGCGCCCTGCCGAGGATTTCCCTGCGATCACGGCAAGAGACGCGCGTTCCACCAAATGGCGTCCACGCAGGATCATCAAAGCGCCGATGACAGTCAGTAGCAGGACCGCAGGAGCGCGGTTCTTGGTGGCCACCTGCTGCACGGGGTTGCGCCACGCGGCGGAAATCTCGTTCCAGATGCCGGTGACGGAGCCGTAAAGCGCTGTGATCGCGCTGGACCAATGGGTGGGATTGAGAGGCGACGGCCCGAGTTCGAGCAAACGGCCCGTCTGGCGTTCGCGCAAGAGCCTGTCGATCGAGCGGATGAGGCTATCGGCGCGGGTGAAGGCCACTTCTGCGGCTTTCACAGGGGCCGAAAGATCGGCAAGCCTTGTGTTCAGAGCAGCGCGTTGGGTGGCGAGTTCGGCAGCTTCGGTTTCCCCTTCTGCCGGAGCAGGCCCAAGGGCTGCGAGTTGTTCGCGGAGCGCGAGGATCAGATCGGCGTTCTGGGTCTGGGCATCGGTGAAGCGCTGCCGCCAGTCGGCGATTTGCTGGCGGAGCGACAGGAATGCGTCATTCGAGGCGCGTTGCAGCGTGATCGCCTCTTCGGCGCGGGATACAAGCGTTTCCCACCGCTGGTATTCTTCCGCGCTGATTTTGCC
>RFUP01000196.1 GCA_009922885.1 Paracoccaceae bacterium | reverse complement strand
GAAAAGGGAATCGATATCTTCGCCGACGGCCCCTTTGATGTCGGTGCCGATTCCGTCGCCGATAGCGAGGATGCGCGCCTCAGAGGGGTCTTTGCCCAATTCCGCCAAACGGCGGCGGGCGAGGTCATAGATCGGCGGGTGCGGTTTGCCGAAATAGAGGCTTTCGCCCCCCATCTCGGTGTAAAGCCGCGCAACGGCTCCCGCACACCATTCGCGCACATGCCCGCGATCCACCACGATATCTGGGTTGGCGCACAGCAGTTTCAGGCCCTTTTGCTTGGCGTAAAGCAGTTCGGGGCGCAGCGTTGCGGGGTCCGCTTGCGGATCGAACGGCCCACAGCACACGATGCCATCCGCCGCGTCGAGATCCACACGCTCGATTTCAACGGGGTTCTCGACAATCGCAATCGGCTCGAAAAACCGCGTATCACGCGGCAATTCCCCCATGAACCAGACCTTTTCGCCCACAGCCCCCATCCGCATCGCCACCCGCGCAGCGTCGCCCGAGGTGGCGATGGTGTCCCAGCAATCCTCTGGTACACCGAACCGCTCAAGCTGCGCTTCCACGCCCTTGCGGGGTTGGGGCGAGTTCGTCACCAGAACCACCGTGCCGCCCGTGGCCTTGTAGGTCCGAAGCGCTTCAACAGCCGAGGGGATCGCTTTCACGCCGTCATGCACGCAGCCCCAAAGATCGACGAAAAGCGCGTCATATTGGGCCGAAACCTCGGCGAGAGCGGGGATGATGCGGGTCATGGAAGCACTCCTGTAGCTTGCCCTAGCCATACGAAAAAGCCCGCGCGCTGACCAGAGCGCACGGGCTTATTTCCTGTGAAAGGGCTGAAACGCAGATCAGACCTTAAGGTTCGGGATAATCTGCTTCTTGCGGCTCATGATTCCGGGCAGAACCACGAGGTCCCCCGTCACCACCGCCCCGAAACTCTTCTCCGCAACAGTCTTAACAAGCGCGTTCGGAACCAGCAAAGTGGCTTCTTCTTTCAGAATATCGACAACAAAAAGAAGGACTTGGTCAGCCCCGTCTTCTTTGGCGACGTTAACCATTGAGGCCATGAGGCTGTCTTTACGGTCAAGGATGACCTTGGGCGCCGTGGTTTCGAGCACCGAAACCCGGAACTCCTTGCCACCCACGTTGTATTCCTTCGAATCCATCCGCAGCAGTTCAGCATCCGAGAACGTGGAAACGTCTGATTTTGCGGCAAACATTTCCGACGCATAGGCCGGAATATCCACCCCAAGCTCCGCCGCCAGCTTCTCAGCCACGGCCCGATCATGCGGCGTAGTGGTAGGCGAACGGAACTCCAGCGTGTCGGAGAGGATGCAAGTCAGCGCCGCGCCCTTGATTTCCTTGGGCATTTTCGCCGCGTCTTCGCCCATAAGGTCGATCATCAAAGTCGCGGTGCAGGCCAAGGGGCGGATCGTGATGTCGATCGGGCCTTTGGTTTCAAGCCCACCCACCAGCTTGTGGTGGTCGATGATGCCTTGGATGTCGGCCTTGTTGATCGAGGGCGGCAGTTCGGCGGGGTTGTTGGTGTCGACGATGACAACGGCATCACCTTCGGCAACGTCGGAAATGATTTCCGGCTTGGTAAGCCCCCAATGCTTGAGCATGAACGCCGCTTCGGTGTTGGGCTCACCCAACAAGCGGGGAGCGGCCTTAACGCCTTTTACTTCGTTCAGATACCAAGCCCAAACGATGGGAGAACCGGTGGAATCGGTGTCCGGCGACTTGTGGCCAAAGACGAGCGTGGTCATGGGGCAAACCTCGATAGGATTGAAATCGGGCGCTGTATAAGCACTCTGCGCCCGATTGTCATTACCCCATCCCTGTCAAGATGCCGCGGTGCAGCGTCTGATCGTCAGCCCGCGCAGAACCCTTTGATAGTCTGGCCGGAGGGCAAGCCCGGCTGAGTGCAGAACATCTGGACGGTCGAGGGGTGGAGGTCGTAGTCAACAGTAGGTTCGCTGCGGCCGCCGCCACAGGCCGCTAAAGCGGTGAGCAGGGTCAGGGTCGAGATGATCTTGATCATAGTCGGTTCTCAATCGATTGCAGGTATGCAGTCAGCTTATACACGGAGCTTTAAAGCGGCAACGCATAAGGTTGAGCGAAAATGTCAAAACGCACTCAAAAGAAGATTGGAGCTGTGGAGAAGGAAGCGCCGCGTTCCGAAGTGTCTCTTTATGCGCCGATCAAAGATTTCCTCGAAGGCATGGGCTTCGAAGTGAAGGCTGAGGTTTCCGGTGCGGATGTCGTTGCGGTGCGGGGTGAGGCACTTCTGGTCGTCGAATTGAAAACGCGGTTTTCGTTGACCTTGCTACAACAGGGTGTCGAACGGCAGAAGTTGACGGATGTCGTCTATGTCGCTGTGCCGCTGCCTCCTGGTCGCGCGGGCGGAAAGGCCTTTCGCGAAAACGTCGGGCTTTGCCGCCGCCTCGGATTGGGCGTGTTGAGTGTGAGTTTGCGAGATCAGGTTGTTGTGGAGGCCGATCCCGGGCCATACCAGCCACGCCCACAACCGAAACGCCGGGATGCTATGTTGAAGGAATTCCAACGCCGACGCGGTGATCCGAATACTGGTGGCACGCGCGGGAAAATAGAAACAGCCTACCGACAAGATGCCCGAGACTGTGCACAATACCTCGCGGCGAATGGTTCGTCGCGGGGGCGCGATGTGGCGGGGGCAACAGGTGTTTCCCGCGCCACACGCATCATGGCGGATAACCACTATGGCTGGTTTTGCCGTGTGCAAAACGGGATCTACGATTTGACCCAAGAAGGGCGGGCCGCTCTCGTTGAAAACTGAAAATTTATCGCATCGGGGCTGTTGACTCGCCTTCGCGGCTTCCCTACCTCTGCGCCGTTAGCACTCAAACACATAGAGTGCTAACGGCCCTGGAGAGGGCCGTAAGAACAGAAACTTTGAGCCAAGGAGCCTCAGAGATGGCATTCAAACCGCTTCATGACCGTGTACTGGTCCGTCGCGTGCAGAGCGAAGAAAAGACCAAGGGCGGTCTGATCATTCCCGAAAGCGCAAAAGAAAAGCCCGCAGAGGGTGTCGTTGTGTCCGTGGGCGAAGGCGCCCGTAAGGACTCCGGCGAGCTGATCGCACCGGCTGTAAAAGCTGGCGACCGTATCCTGTTCGGCAAGTGGTCGGGCACGGAAGTGTCGATCGAAGGCGAAGAGATGCTGATCATGAAGGAAAGCGACATCATGGGGATCATCTCCTGATTTCAGGAGCCCTTTTGAACCGCTGACCCAAACAAAGAATTCAGGAGAAACAAAATGGCAGCCAAGGACGTAAAGTTCGGCACTGACGCCCGCACCCGCATGCTGCGCGGTGTGAACATTCTCGCAGACGCAGTCAAAGTGACCCTCGGCCCGAAAGGCCGCAACGTGGTTCTCGACAAGTCGTTCGGCGCACCCCGCATCACCAAAGACGGTGTTTCCGTGGCCAAGGAGATCGAACTTGAAGACAAGTTCGAGAACATGGGCGCACAGATGGTGAAAGAAGTCGCTTCGCGTACCAACGACGAAGCTGGCGACGGCACCACCACTGCGACCGTTCTCGCTCAGGCGATCATCAAGGAAGGCATGAAGGCCGTTGCTGCCGGCATGAACCCGATGGACCTGAAGCGCGGCATCGACACTGCAACCGCTAAAGTCGTGGAAGCGATCAAGGCATCGGCTCGTCCGGTTGCTGACTCCGACGAAGTCGCTCAGGTTGGCACCATCTCCGCCAACGGCGAAGCCCAGATCGGCCGCTTCATCGCAGACGCGATGCAGAAGGTTGGCAACGAGGGTGTTATCACCGTCGAAGAAAACAAGGGTATGGAAACCGAAGTTGACGTCGTCGAAGGCATGCAGTTCGACCGCGGCTACCTCTCGCCCTACTTCGTGACCAACGCTGACAAGATGATCGCCGAACTCGACGACGCCATCATCCTGATCCACGAGAAGAAGCTCTCCTCGCTGCAGCCGATGGTTCCCCTGCTCGAGCAAGTGATCCAGTCGCAAAAGCCGCTGCTGATCATCGCGGAAGACGTGGAAGGCGAAGCGCTGGCAACTCTCGTGGTCAACAAGCTGCGTGGCGGCCTCAAGATCGCTGCTGTCAAGGCACCGGGCTTCGGCGACCGTCGCAAGGCCATGCTGCAGGACATCGCGATCCTGACCAACGGTCAAGTGATCTCCGAAGACCTCGGCATGAAGCTCGAGTCTGTGACCATGGACATGCTCGGCCGCGCCAAGAAGGTCACCATCAACAAAGACAACACCACGATCGTTGATGGCGCAGGCGACAAGGCTGAAATCGAAGCCCGCGTTGGCCAGATCCGTAAGCAGATTGAAGAAACCACTTCCGATTACGACCGTGAAAAGCTGCAGGAACGCGTTGCGAAGCTCGCAGGCGGCGTTGCAGTCATCAAGGTTGGCGGCATGACCGAAGTTGAAGTGAAAGAGCGTAAGGACCGTGTGGACGACGCTCTCAACGCAACCCGCGCTGCTGTGCAGGAAGGCGTTGTCGTCGGCGGTGGCGTGGCTCTCGTTCAGGCAGCCAAAGTGCTCGCAGGCCTCGAAGGCGCAAACGCTGATCAAACCAACGGCATCAACATCGTGCGCCGTGCGATCGAAGCGCCGCTGCGCCAGATCGCTGAAAACGCAGGCGTTGACGGTGCGGTTGTTGCGGGCAAGGTCCGTGAATCGACCGACGTCAAGTTCGGCTTCAACGCTCAGACCGAAGAATATGGCGACATGTTCAAGTTCGGCGTGATCGACCCGGCGAAAGTGGTTCGTACCGCTCTGGAAGACGCAGCTTCGGTTGCTGGCCTCCTGATCACCACCGAAGCCATGGTTGCTGACAAGCCGCAGAAAGACGCTCCGGCTGGCGGCATGCCCGACATGGGCGGCATGGGCGGCATGGGCGGCATG
>RFUP01000195.1 GCA_009922885.1 Paracoccaceae bacterium | reverse complement strand
ATTTGATCCGTCCGGCCAAGAACCGGGTGATGTTCGAGGGCCTTTACTATCCGGCCCGGATTTCGGCGGAGCGCGGCGATCGCGCGGCCTTTACCGTGACCGTGAACCGTGCCGATCAAGGCATTGATGGTGCGCGGGAAGCGGGCCGGTATGAGGCGACCAAGTATTGCATCAAGCAATATGGCCGCTCGGATACGGAATGGAGCGTTGGCCCCGACACCGAGGAGCTCGCGATTTCGAATGATCAACTCGTGTTGGTGGGGCGCTGCAAGGCATGATGCTTTCGCGTGACATATCAGGGGCTTGGGGGGGCTGTTATTGCATAGCAGCCGCTTCAGCCCCCATTTCGGATGCGGTTCCGGAGCCTTCTGCTCCGGTTCGCAAAAGGAGTGATGGTATGAAACGTTTGATGCTGAGCTTGGTGTTTGCCTTTGGCGCGACGGCGTCGATGGCGAAGGCACTGCCTCCTCTGTCGCAGCAGAGCGAGATCAACGAGGGGCTTCTGGCGGTCGGGATTGCCGACGAGATCCGCAAGCAATGCGCCTCGATCTCGCCGCGTTACGTGAAGGCGCTGACCTTCATGAGCAGCCTTGAGGACAAGGCGCGTGACCTTGGCTACACGGATCAGCAGATCAAGGCCTATGTGACGAGCAAGGCCGAGAAGGCGAAGATGCGCGCCAAAGGCGAGGCCTATCTGGTGGATGCCGGAGTGAAGAAGGGCGACGCCGAAAGCTATTGCACCGTTGGACGCGAAGAAGTGGCCAAGCGCAGCCTCATCGGCTCTTTCCTGAGGGTGCGGTGATGCGGGTGGTTCTGGCATTTGCTTTGACGGCAGGCACGGCGGCGGCGGAAGTGAACGGCATTCCGGATGCGATTTACGCGCATACGCTAGATCGCTTTCTGGCCGAACAGATTGCCGGGGCTTGCGGCGATTACAGCTTTGACCGCGCGGCAGCGGATGCCGATGGCGCTGCTGTTGAAGCCGCGTCCGGCCTTTCAGAGACCGAATTGAAGGGTCTTGCCGAGAAAATATCGACGGAGCGTTTGGCAGCGGATGTTGTCGCGCTCTTTACGGAGAAGAAGATCGACGCGGGCAAGCCCGCAAGTTTCTGCCGGGCAGGCAAGGCGGAGATCGCCGCCAAATCTGCAATCG
This sequence comes from Paracoccaceae bacterium, assembly GCA_009922885.1. Taxonomy (GTDB): domain Bacteria; phylum Pseudomonadota; class Alphaproteobacteria; order Rhodobacterales; family Rhodobacteraceae; genus UBA9554. The sequence continues at coordinate 3,798 of RFUP01000195.1, read as the reverse complement.
GTACGTATTTGAAGGCCAAGTGATGGTAGGGAAGTTCGCCTCTGTTATCTTGATTGCAGCGACGGGGTTGGCAACTCCGGTCGCGGCCAAAGAAGTGTTCCCACCAGAGGTATTCAACTGGGCGATGGATCGTGCCATTGCACAGCAGATTGCTAAGGGTTGCCGCGAGTTCCGTTTTGACAAGGTTAAGGCTGATCGCACGGAGAAAGACCTTGAAGCCTCGTTGAAGGGGCGTGGTTACTCGACAAGCGACATGTATCGCATGCTGGATAACGTGCCTAAGAAGCAGGCGCAGGACGAGTTCCTCAAATATGTCCAGACGAACAACATCGACATGACCGCGCGGGACGGCTTTTGCCCCGTCGGTCAAAAAGAATATGCCGCGCAGAGCGGTATCGGAAGATTTCTGAAAGCGAAGTGAGCTGACATGTCCGACCTCAAGAAGATCATCATCGACGGCCGCGAAGTTGAAGTGCCGGGGGCAATGACCCTGATCCAAGCCTGTGAAGTGGCCGGGATCGAGGTGCCGCGCTTCTGCTATCACGAGCGCCTGTCGATTGCCGGGAACTGCCGGATGTGTCTGGTCGAGGTTGTGGGTGGCCCGCCGAAGCCTGCGGCCTCCTGCGCGATGCAGGTGCGTGACTTGCGCCCCGGCCCGGAAGGCCAGCCGCCTGTGGTGAAAACCAATTCGCCGATGGTGAAGAAGGCGCGCGAGGGCGTGATGGAGTTTCTCCTCATCAACCACCCGCTGGATTGCCCGATCTGCGATCAGGGCGGCGAATGCGATTTGCAGGATCAAGCGATGGCTTACGGCCTCGCGGATACCCGCTACCGCGAACCGAAGCGGGCCTCGGAAGACCTGAACCTCGGCCCGTTGGTGGCCACCACCATGACCCGCTGCATTTCTTGCACACGTTGCGTGCGTTTCACCACGGAAGTGGCAGGCATCACCCAGATGGGCCAGACCGGACGTGGCGAGGATAGCGAGATCACGAGCTATCTGAACGAGACGCTGGTGTCGAACCTGCAGGGCAACATCATTGATCTCTGCCCGGTGGGTGCTTTGACCTCGAAGCCCTACGCTTTCACTGCCCGTCCGTGGGAGTTGACCAAGACCGAGACCATCGATGTGATGGACGCGCTTGGCTCGAACATTCGCGTGGATACCAAGGGCCGCGAAGTGAAGCGTATTCTGCCGCGCAACCATGATGGCGTGAACGAAGAGTGGATTTCCGACAAGACGCGTTTCGTCTGGGACGGTCTGCGCCGCCAACGCCTCGATACGCCTTATATCCGTGAGAACGGCAAGCTGCGCAAAGCCTCGTGGGGCGAAGCGCTGGCAGCGGCAGCTTCGGCCATTAAAGGCGCGAAGAAAGTTGCGGGCCTTGTGGGCGATCTGGCTCCGGTGGAAGCGGCCTTCGCGCTGAAGCAGCTGGTTGAAGGGCAGGGCGGTGCCGTGGAGTGCCGCACCGATGGCGCGCGTCTGCCGATTGGCAACCGTTCGGGCTATGTGGGCACGGCGGCAATCGCGGATATCGATACGGCGAAATACATCCTCATCATCGGGTCGAACCCGCGGGATGAAGCGCCTGTGCTGAACGCGCGGATCCGCAAGGCGTGGTCGAAAGGCGCGAATGTTGCGCTCGTGGGCGCGGGCGTGGATCTGACTTATGACTACGTGCACATGGGAACGGATCGTGCCGCGCTGCAGGCGCTGGTGGATCGCGACTATGATGCCGTGAAGGATGTTCCCTCGGTCATTATCGTGGGCCAGGGCGCGCTGAACGAAGCCGATGGTGCGGCTGTTCTGGCAGCGGTTCAGGCGGTTGTGGAAAAGACCAATTCGAAGCTCATGGTCCTGCACACGGCCGCGGCCCGCGTAGGGGCAATGGATGTTGGCGCCGTGACCGAAGGCGGCCTTGCTGCTGCGATCAACGGTGCGGATGTGATCTATTCGCTCGGTGCGGATGAGGTGGAAATCGGCGCGGGCGCGACGGTGATCTATCAGGGCAGCCATGGCGACCGTGGCGCGCATCGTGCGGATATCATCCTGCCGGCGGCGGCTTACACGGAAGAAAACGGGCTGTTCGTGAACACCGAAGGCCGCCCGCAACTCGCGTTCCGTGCGGGCTTTGCGCCGGGCGAGGCGAAAGAGAACTGGGCGATCCTGCGGGCGCTTTCGGCGGAAGTGGGCGCGACCCAGCCTTGGGACAGCCTTGCCGCGCTGCGCCGTGCGCTGGTGGATGCCGTGCCGCACCTCGCAGAGATCGACGAGGTTCCGGAGAACGCTTGGAAAGCCGAAGCGGCGGACAAGCTTGGTTCGGCGACGTTCCGCAATGCGGTGCGTGATTTCTATCTGACCAACCCGATTGCGCGCTCGTCGAGCCTGATGGCGGAACTTTCCGCGATGGCGGCAGCACGCACCAAGGCAATGGCGGCGGAGTGATGATTGTGAGCCGTTCCCTTCAAGCCATGGGCGCACTGGTCGCGCTGGCAGGCTGCGTGCAAGCGCAGCCGGAGGGAATGGCGTTTGCGCCTGTTTACAAGGGCATCGAAACCAAGCTGCTCGATGGCGATCTCGTTCGTTTCGACGTGGTTATGGAGCGGGCTCAGAGCGGCGCTGATGTTGAGGATTATGCGGAATGTGCGGCTGCACAATACACGCTGATCCGTGGCTATGGATTTGCCCGCCACATCAAGACGGACGTGGCACAAGTCAATGGAATATGGCAGGGGCAGGCGGTGTACACCATCTCTCCGGCTTTGCCCGATGGGCTGAGAACACTCGACGCGGAGGTTGTTGCGGCATCCTGCGCGGAAAACGGAATACCGATGGTTTGAGGGACTAGATGGCTGAATTCTTTACCACACCCGCAGGGATCGCGGTGATTATCGTGGCGCAATGCCTTGCGGTGGTCGCTTTCGTGATGATTTCGCTCCTGTTCCTTGTTTATGGCGACCGGAAGATCTGGGCGGCTGTTCAAATGCGCCGTGGCCCGAACGTGGTGGGCGCTTATGGCATCCTGCAATCGGTCGCAGATGCGTTGAAATACGTGGTGAAGGAAGTGGTGGTTCCGGCGGGTGCCGACCGCCCGGTTTTCTTCCTTGCGCCGATGCTTTCCTTCGTGCTGGCGATGCTGGCTTGGGCGGTGATCCCGTTCACCGACACATGGGTGCTCTCGGATATCAACGTGGCGATCCTTTTCGTCTTCGCGGTCTCGTCGCTGGAAGTTTACGGCGTGATCATGGGCGGTTGGGCATCGAACTCCAAATATCCGTTCCTGGGCTCGCTCCGTTCGGCAGCACAGATGATTTCCTACGAAGTGTCGCTGGGCCTGATCATCATCGGCATCATCATCTCGACCGGTTCGATGAACTTCGGCGACATTGCTGTTCTTCGGTGGTTGGCTCTCGCCTATCCCCGGCATCCCGGACGGGGCGCTCTGGATGGTGGCGAAGATGGCGTTCTTCTTCTTCATGTTCGCAATGGTGAAGGCTGTGGTGCCGCGTTACCGCTACGACCAACTGATGCGGATCGGTTGGAAAGTGTTCCTGCCGCTCTCGCTCGTCTGGGTGGTTGCAGTGGCGTTCTTGGCAAAATTCGAAGTGCTGGGTGCCTTCTGGGCCCGCTTCGCGATGGGGGGCTGATCCATCATGGCAAATATCGACTACGGACGGGCGGCTGGGTATTTCCTGCTGAAAGACTTCTGGAAAGGCTTTGGCCTTGGCTTGAAGTATTTCTTCGCGCCGAAAGCGACGCTGAACTACCCGCATGAAAAGGGACCGTTGTCGCCCCGT
>RFUP01000194.1 GCA_009922885.1 Paracoccaceae bacterium | reverse complement strand
CATCGCGGCCCCTGCGAAAGTGACTGCGCCTCTCAGGGTTTCGGGGCGGGGGATGTAAATCTCTTCCGGCCCCCAAAGCACGATGATGAGTTGCTCGACCACGATCAGGCCGCCCATCGTGACGAGGATCTGTTTGAGATGCGCGCCGTAGACGGGTTTGACGATCACGCGTTCAAAGGCCCAACCGAGCGCGCCTGTGGCGAGCATCGCGGCGATGACGGCCAGAAGGATGGCGGTGAGGGCCATGAGCATCGAAGGTGCGCCTGTGAGGTGGCCGAGCATCAAAAGCACCGAGACGCCGACGAATGCGCCCACGGAAATGAACACGCCATGGCCGAAGTTGATCACGTCCATCAGGCCGAAAACGAGGGTCATGCCGGAGGCCATGACGAAGATCATCATGCCCATCGCAAGGCCTGAAACGGTGAGGGTGAGCCAGGAGGGCACGGAGGGAATGAGCACGAGGCCCAAAAGCATCAGCGCGGGAATGAGGAGCATCGGCAGATGCGGCGCAAGGCGTTGGGCAAGGGTTTTGCCTTCGATGCGGGGGGCGTGGGTGGGGGCTGTGCTCATATCGGTTCCCTCAATGCCCTGCGGCGAGGCTGAGGCCCATCAGGCGCTCTTGCAACAGGCCATCGCCTGCAAGCTCGGCCATGGTGCCGGACCAGATCACGCGGCCATCGTCCATCACCACGGCGAAATCGCCCAAGGCGCGGGCAACGGCGAAATTCTGCTCCACCATCAGGATCGACGCGCCTTCGTTTTTCAGCGCTTTCAAGGCTCCGGCCATGGTGGCGACGATAGCGGGGGCGAGGCCCTTGGTGGGTTCGTCGATCAGGTAAAGGCGGCGATCCTCGGCCATGGCGCGGGCGATGGAGAGCATTTGTTTCTGCCCGCCCGAAAGCGTGCCTGCCTGCCCTTTCCAGAAGGTTTTCAGGGGCGGGAAGGCCGCGAAGATGCGGTCGAGGCGTGCGGGATCAAGGGGGCCGGAAGCGGCGGCGAGGATCATGTTTTCCTCCACCGTCAGGTCCGCGAAGATGCCCATGGTTTCGGGCACGTATCCCACACCCATCCGCGCGATGGCGGGAGTGGGGAGGCGGGTGATGTCTGCGCCGTTGAACATGATGCGGCCCGCACGAGCGCGCCAATGGCCCATGATGGTGCGGAGCGTGGTGGTTTTGCCCACGCCGTTGCGCCCCAAAAGCATGGTGACGGCCCCGCGCGGCACGGTGAAATCCACGCCTTGCAAGATGTGATACTGGGCGATGTCGGTGCAGACGCCTTCAAGCGAGAGGATCGGATCAGACAAGATCGAGCGCCTTTCCCATATAGGCTTCCTGCACCACATCCGAGGCAATCACCTCGGCAGGCGGGCCATCGGCGACCAAAGCGCCGTTGTGCAGCACGATGATGCGATCCGCGAGGCGGGCGATCACGTCCATCTTGTGTTCGACGAGGAGGATGGCGCGATCAGGGCGGGCTTTCAGATCGCGGATGAGATCGAGCACCACGGGCGCTTCATCGGCGCTCATGCCTGCGGTGGGTTCGTCGAACATGTAAACCTTGGGGTCGAGCGCGATCAGCATCGCGACTTCGAGCTTGCGCTGGTCGCCGTGGCTCAACTCCTTGACGAGGAACTCGGCTTTCTGGGCGAGGCGGACGGTTTCGAGCACTTCGTTGGCGCGCTCCAGCACGGCGCGGTGGGCGCTGGCGGTGGAGAACATGGCAAAGCCGATGCCTGCCTTCTGCTGCATCACGAGGCGGAGGTTTTCGCGCACCGAAAGGTTCGGGAAGAGGTTTGTGAGCTGGAAGGCGCGGCCGATGCCAGCGCGGGCACGCGCCGACACGGAAAGCCCGGCGAGCGGCTCTCCGGCAAGAAGCACCTCGCCTGCGGTGGCGGGGATCTGGCCGGAAATGAGGTTGAAATAGGTGGTCTTGCCAGCCCCGTTCGGGCCGACGATGGCAGTCAGTTCTCCGGCTTTGAAAGCGCAGGTTACGGCGTCAACCGCAACATGGCCGCCGAAGCGCACCGTCAGATCACGAGTTTCGAGAAGGGTCATGGGGGGAGTGGGCCGGGATTGCCCCGGCCCGCCTTTCGTTACTTCTTGTTGCGGATCGGAACCTGCATCTCGTCGATGCCGATTTCCTTGACGAGTTCCGGCACGGCCCATTCCACGCCATCCTTCACCGCGATCTTGAAGTGATACATGGATTGCAGCGCTTGATGGTCGTCGGCGCGCATCACCATCTTGCCCTTGGGGGTGTCCCATTCGAGGCCTTCCATCGCAGCGGAAAGCGCGGCGGTATCCGCCGATCCGGCCTTTTTCAGCGCTTCGACGATGAACATGCCCGTGGCCATACCGCCTGCGGTGAAGAAGTCCGGCGGGCTGTTGAAACGCTTCTGGTGTTCGGTGACAAGCCAGTCGTTCACAGGGTTCTTCGGGATCTCGTAGTAGTAATAGATCGCCCCTTCCATGCCGGGGAAATCCTTATAGCCCTTGAGCGCTGCGAGGATGTTGCCGCCCGTGGACATTTCGATGCCGAAGCGGCCCGGGTCCATCGCGTTCACTTTGCCCAGCGGGTTGCCGCCGCCTGCCCAGAGGACGAAGAGCTTCTTCGGCCCGTCGAGGTCTTTCATCGCCGTGAAGACGCGCTCGGCGGCGGCGGTGAAATCGGTGGTGTCGGTGGGGGCATATTCTTCGTGGACGATTTCGGCGCCAGTGCCCGCAAGGGCTTCCTTGAAGGCGGCGATCCCGTCACGGCCGAAGGCGTAGTCTTGGGCCAGGGTGGCGATTTTTACGCCGGGTGCGGCCATGGCTTTGGCTTGGGCAATCGCATCCTGCGAAGAGTTGCGGCCCGTGCGGAAGATATAGGGGTTCCAGTTATCGCCCGTGATCGAATCCGCCACGGCAGGATGGACGATCAGGAGCTTCTCGTATTCCGCCGCAACTGGCAGCATGGCGAGCGCCACACCGGAAGAAACCGGGCCGATGGCGAGCGCCACATCATCGTCACCATAGGCTTCTGCGAGAAGTGCCTTGCCGTTCTCGGGCTTCAGCTGGGTGTCTTTCTCGATGACGACGATCTTCTCGCCGTTCACTTCCATCGTGCCGCCCGTGGCATATTCGAGGCCCATCATCAGCCCGTCATGCGATTGTTTGGCATAGGCTTCGAGCGCGCCGGTTTTGCCATAGACATGGGCGATCTTGATATCGGCCCACGCCGGAACAGAAAGCGCGATGACCGAGACCATCCCGGCCAGAATAGAGCGTTTCATTGGTTTCCTCCCTCAGACAAACCCGTTCAGATGGGTTGTTTGTCAGGGTTGAGTGTCCCTGTTGGCTCACGATCCTGTCAATACGTGCAACCCCGTAGGCCGGGGCTGGCGCGAGGGCTCTTGACAGGGCAATAGCAATTGGATGAATGGCGCCGCCTCCGGTTTGGAGGTGCTCAATCGTGGTGCATCATGGTGTTGCCGCCTCTCCGCCTGACCTCGGGCGATCCCGTTGCCGACAGACGTGCCGATTATGCCCAATGCCTTGCCGAAAGCGGTGATCCCGCTGCTGCGGCGGAGCTGATGGCGCAGGCCTTGGAATTGGTGCCGCACTGGCCTGCGGGCTGGTTCCGCTTGGGCGAATTGCACCTTGCGGCAGGCGAGACCGAGGCCGCGATCCGCGCTTGGGAAGAAGTGCGCCGCCTTGATCCGGCAGACCAACTGGGTGCGTCGGTACGGATCGAATTGCTGCGGCCCGTGCCTGTGGCCGAAACGATGCCCTCGGCCTTCATCCGCACACTCTATGATCAATATGCGCCGCGGTTCGAGGCCTCGCTGGTGGATAGCCTCGGCTACCGGGGGCCGGAGATGATCCGCGACGCGCTGCTGGCGGAAGGCCGAAGCCAGTTTGCCCAAGTGATGGATATTGGTTGTGGCACGGGCCTAATGGGCGCGGCGATCCGGCCCCATGCGGGTTGGCTTCGTGGCTGTGACCTTTCGCCGGAGATGCTGAAGCGCGCGGCGGAAAAGGGTGTTTACGATGCGCTGGAGGTGCAGGACATCGCGCATCTCGCCGTGACCGACGCGCGGTTCGATCTGATCACCTCGGCGGATGTGTTCATCTATGTGGGCGCGCTGGAGCGGGTGGTGAGCTGGGCGGCCTCAAGCCTCAACGCAGGTGGCGTGCTGGCCTTTACCGTAGAGACATTGCCGGAAGGTTTGGGCGATTTCCGCCTGATGCCGTCTTGCCGTTATGCGCATTCGGAAGCCTATCTGGCGCGGCTTCTTTCCGAGGCTGGCTTCGCGGCACCTCGGATGGCTCCCATTGTGCTGCGCCATGATCGGGGCGAGCCTGTGGAAAGCCTCATCGTCACGGCGGTTCTTACCGAGGCGCGGATGCGCCGCCAGAACGATGGAGAGGACATGGCGACCGCTTGATCGCCATGCCTCTTGGGGGCTCAGATGCAGCGCCCGCCGTCGACTTCCATGGCGACGCCTGTGATCATGCTGGCTTCGTCCGAGCAGAGATAGCAGGCGGCGTTGCCCATATCTTCGGGCGTCGAGAAGCGCCCGAGCGGGATGGTGGAGAGGAACTTCGCCCGCATCTCCGGCGTGTCCTCGCCCATGAACGAGGCCAGAAGCGGGGTTTCGCCTGCTACAGGGCAAAGCGCGTTTACGCGAATGCCTGCGGGGGCGAGTTCAACGGCCATCGCTTTGGTGGCCGTGATCACCCAGCCTTTGGAGGCGTTATACCAGTTGAGGCGCGGGCGCGGGCTGAGGCCTGCGGTCGAGGCGACGTTGAGTATATTGCCCGAGCCATTGCGCTTCATATGCGGCAGAAGCGCCTGCGCGAAGAGGTAGATCGACTTGCAGTTCACCGCGAACACACGGTCGAAATCGTCTTCGCTGACCTCTTCCATGGGCTTCGGCAAATGGGTGACGCCTGCGTTGTTGACGAGGATATCCACCCGCCCCATCCGCTCCAGC
>RFUP01000193.1 GCA_009922885.1 Paracoccaceae bacterium | reverse complement strand
GTGTCGAAATATGCACGCTCCTCGACCAAGGCCGAATGGAAAGGCCTGATCGAGGCCCGTGCGCGGGCAGGTTGCCCTCTGGTCATCGGCACGGCGGGCACCTGCGGCGCGGACAGCACCGTTGACTGGCTCTTCGAGATCACACGCGAAATTTTGGCCGAACTCGGCCTGTCCGCACGGATCGCGACAGCAATTTGTGCGGCTGCGACTTTGGCATGATCTGGATCAAGGGCGGCGGTGCGGATAAATCATATTCGGCAATCGTCATGTGACTGGAGGGCCGCGCCATGAATACACCCGACATTCTGCCCCTTGTGGAGCGGATCGGAGAAGAACCGACGGCGGCGCTGATTGGCTTGGTCACGGGGGCTGTTTTCGGAGTGTCGGCGCAGCGATCCCGGTTTTGTTTGCGCGCCGCCACGGTGTCGTTTGCACGCGGGATGTGGGATGATAAACTCGCAGTCTGGCTTCTGACCTTTTCCACGGCTTTGGTCTGGGTGCAGGCGGCCACGCTGCTCGGGCTGTTCCGGCCCGAAGAGGCGCGCATGATGTCTGTTTCGGGGTCTTATTCCGGGGCAATTCTGGGCGGTCTGACGTTCGGTGTGGGAATGGTGCTGGCGCGGGGCTGTTCGGGGAGGCTCTTGGTGCTTGCGGCCACAGGGAACTTGCGCTCAGTCGTTTCGGGGCTGATTTTCGCGGTTGTGGCGCAAATGAGCCTTCACGGGTATCTGGCGCCGATCCGGGACTGGCTGGCAGGGCTTTGGGTGACGCCGGGGGGGCGCAATATCAACCTGCTCGACGCATTCAGCCTGCCACAATGGAGCGGGCTTGCTTTAGGCATCATCGCCGCTGTGGTCGCGCTTGTGGTGGCACGGAAGAACCGGATCGGGGCAGCGCGGCTCGTGTTCGGAGCGGGGGTTGGATTTGCAGTGGCCTTGGGCTGGGTTCTGACCTTCACCTTGAGCCAAGTGGCGTTCGAGCCTGTCTCGATCGCTTCGGCAACGTTCACCGGTCCTTCAGCATCGACACTCATGTTCGTTCTCGACAGTTCGAACATATTGGAGTTCGACGTGGGGCTGGTGCCGGGGGTTTTCCTTGGGTCTTTCGTGGCGTCTTCGCTTGCGGGCGAGTTCAAGTTTCAGGGGTTTGAAGACGAAGCCAATATGCGCCGCGCGATGACGGGTGCTGTGCTGATGGGATTTGGCGGGATGTTGGCCGGGGGCTGCGCCATCGGGAACGGGGTGACTGGAGGGTCCATCTTCGCCGCAACGGCATGGCTTGCGCTTTTCTGCATGTGGATCGGCGCGATGGTCACGGATTTCCTGGTTGATCAGAAACGCGGCTTGGCGGCAGCCTGAGGCGCTAGGCATTAACCCTTGCACGCGCCTACGAATGGATGTCCTCTCCGGCTGAAACGGAGGGGCAGATGCGGGTTTCACATTTTTCAGCGGCGCTCGTGGCTATGCTTGTGGGCTATGGTGCCTCGGTGGCGCTGCTTCTTGCGGCTGCCGCCGCTGTAGGGGCGACGCCTGAGCAGACCATCAGTTGGGTTGCTGCGGTTTCCGTGGCAAAGGGTTTGGGCAGTGCGGGCCTCAGTGCTTGGGCCAGAGTGCCGATGGTGCTGGCATGGTCAACGCCCGGTGCAGCGCTTATCGCAGCAACGACGGGTGTAGGGATCGAAGCGGCGGCGGGGGCCTTCCTGCTGGCAGGCGCGCTGGTGGCCCTCACCGGGGTGGTGCCTGTGATGGGGCGTGCGGTTCGGGCCATTCCGCAGGCGGTGGCATCGGCAATGCTGGCGGGGGTGCTTTTGCCCTTCGTGATGGGAGTGGCACGATACGGGACGGCGGAACCTTGGATCGTTCTACCGCTCCTTGCCGTGTTTCTGCTGACGCGGCTCTGGAACCCGCTTTATGCCGTGCTCGCGACCTTGTTGGTTGGTCTGGTTCTGGGCTGGTCGCCACCGGAAACGGTTCGGTTGGAGGCTTTGCCGTTCACATTCGTACGCCCTGTGTTTGAACCGTCGGTCCTGATCGGCTTGGGGCTGCCGCTCTATCTGGTGACGATGGCTTCACAGAACTTGCCGGGCTTTGCGGTCATGTCGGCACATGGCTATGCGCCGCCCGTGAATGCGGCGCTGGTGGCAACGGGGCTCGGCTCGGCTCTGATCGCCCCCTTGGGGGCGCACACGTTCAATATGGCCGCGATCACAGCGGCGATTTGCATGGGCGATGACGTGGACCCAGATCGCACGCGGCGTTGGCGCGTTGGCGTGGTATATGGCGCGCTTTGGGTTGTAATGGGATGGCTCACGCCAGTCGTTTTGCCTGCGATGCTGGCTTTGCCGCCCGCAGTGGTTGGAACAGTGGCAGGTTTGGCGCTCATTCCGGCGTTGACGGGCGCCTTGGCGGGGGGCATGGCCGACGAGCCACGCCGGTTCGCGGCGATCCTCACCTTTGCCACCACAGCGTCTGGCGTTGCTGCCTTCGGGATCGGTGCGGCGTTCTGGGGCCTGCTTGCGGGCCTCTTGGCGCTTGGGTTGGATCGGCTTAAAGCGCGCTGAGCGCATCCGCGATGGCTTTGGCTTCCCCGCCGATCCGGCGGAGTTGGCCATCCGGGGATGGGTGGTAAGAAAGCGCCCAAAGCCCCGACGCGATTTCCCCACCTGACTTGCGCGGGCGGCCCGCCTCATCAAGCGCGTCCGGCTCCTCGGGAAGGAGCGTTTTCAGATCGACCTTATATCCCGTCGCCAGAAGCAAGGCGTCATAGGCCGCTTCGGCACCGTCTTTAAAGCGCACCTTATTGCCATTGATACTGTCGATGCCTGGGCGCACTTTGATTTTCCCCGAACGGATCAGGCGCAGCGTGCCAAGATCAATCAAGGGAATGCGCCCATCCTCGATGATCTGGGCAAAAGGGCCTTTGGCGGATTTCTTGAGGCCGTATTTTTGGTAGTCACCGAGGACGATCCTCAGAAGCCCCACGGTCAATGCATCTGCGACTTTGTAGGGGAACAGTCGGCGCAGGATGTCCCAGTTGCCGATGGGGCGGCCGAGGAGTTCTTTCGGAAGGATATTCACCGGACTGCGGACCGCTAGGTCCACCTTGCGGCCCGCTTCGGCCAAATCAATGGCTAGCTCGCCGCCCGAGTTACCAAAGCCCACCACAAGAACCCGTTCCCCGGGCAGATCGCCGGGGCGGCGGTAGTCGCGGGAGTGGAGCGATTTGCCAGTGAAGCTCTCTAGCCCCGGCCAATCCGGTCGGGCCGGATGGTCTGCCATGCCGGTCGCAAGGATCACGTGATCGGCCTGCCATTTCCGGCCATCTTCGGCGGCGATGTGCCATTCATTTCCGTCGCGGCGTAGCCGGGTGATATTGGCACCGAACGCAGGCGCGATCCCGAAATGCTCGGCATAGGCCTCAAGATAGTTCACAACCTCCACTCTCGGCACATATCGCGGCAGGCGATCCGCGAAGGGTAGGCCGGGCAAGTTGGAGCGGGCCTTGTCGGTATGGAGGGCGAGCCTGTCATAGTGTCTACGCCATGCGCTGCCGACACTTTCGCTTCGTTCCAGCACAGTCGCGGTAATGCCCCGCTCTTTCAATGAGGCCGCGACGGCAAGCCCTGCGGGGCCAGCCCCAATCACTACAACGCGCACCATGCAATCCTCTTTCAAAAGAAGGTCTGCGGATCGATATCGATCGCAAGCCGGACATTTGCCGCCAGTTTGACCTGCCCGGCCCATTCCGCCAAGGCATTTTGCAGCATTGCGCCTTTCGGCGCTTTCACCAACAGACGCACCCTGTGGCGGCCGCGAATGCGGGCAATCGGAGCGGGCGCTGGCCCATAGACTTCAGCCCCGATGGCGCGAAGCGGCTGATCGCGACGGGCGAGTGCGTTGCCCAAGGCGAAGGCCGCTTCGGCCTCATTTGCGGAAATAATGATCCCGGCCAAACGCCCGTAGGGTGGCATGGCGGCGGCGCGGCGCATTTCCGCTTCGGCTTTCCAGAAGGCCTCGTCGTCTCCGGCGATAATGGCGCGGATCACCGGATGATCCGGCTGAAGTGTTTGCACCATAGCCACGCCGCGCGCGCCTTCGGCCCGCCCGGCGCGACCTGCCACTTGCCGGATCAGTTGGAAGGTGCGTTCTGCCGCGCGCAAGTCGGAGCCCTGCAAGCCGAGATCAGCGTCAATCGCGGCCACGAGCGTGAGGAGCGGAAAGTTATGCCCCTTGGCCACCAGCTGCGTACCGATCACCACATCCGCGCCGCCTGTGGCGATGTTCTCGATCTCTGCCTTCAGAGCGCGGGCCGAGCTATACATATCCGAGGAAAGCACCGCGACGCGCGCGTCGGGGAATAGCTTGACTGCTTCCTCGGCAAGGCGTTCCACACCGGGGCCGAGAGCCGCCAGTTTTCCTTCCACTTTGCAGGAGGGGCATTCGGTCGGGATCGCGGCGGTTTCCCCGCATTGGTGGCACATCAGGCGGCCAAGGAAGCGGTGCTCGACCATACGCGCGTCGCAATGTGCGCAGCCGATCTGATGCCCGCAGGCGCGGCAGACAGTGACGGGCGCATAGCCTCGGCGATTGAGGAAAAGAAGCGCCTGTTCGCCTTTGGCCACCCGCGCTTTTACAGCATTTTCAACGACTTCCGAAATCCACCGCCCCGACGGCAAGCTTTCCACCCGCAAATCCACAGCGCGCATTTCCGGCATCACGGCTGTGCCGAAGCGATCCGCCAGAACGATCCGCTTGTATTTTCCAGCGTCGGCATTGGCCCAAGTTTCCAATGACGGCGTGGCTGAGGCCAACACCACGCGCGCCCCTGCGATGGCGGCGCGCAGAACGGCCATATCGCGCGCGTTGTAAAGCACGCCGTCCTCTTGTTTGTAGGAGGGGTCGTGCTCTTCATCGACCACAATGAGGCCAAGATCGCGGAACGGTAGGAAAAGCGCCGAGCGCGCGCCGACCACGAGTTGCGCGCCACCTTCGGCGGTTTGCAACCAAGCGC
>RFUP01000192.1 GCA_009922885.1 Paracoccaceae bacterium | reverse complement strand
GACGATCACATAATCCGCTTGCATCGCGGTGTCCTTTATATTGGGCGCGCCCGAAGCACGGGAGCGCCCAAGATAAAGGACACCGCGATGCAAGCGGATTATGTGATCGTCGGCGCAGGTAGCGCTGGATGTGCAATGGCCTATCGGCTCTCGGACGCCGGAAAGCGTGTGATTGTTATCGAGCACGGCGGCACAGACGCAGGCCCCTTCATCCAGATGCCTGCGGCACTTTCCTACCCGATGAACATGTCCCGCTATGACTGGGGCTTTCAATCCGAACCCGAGCCGCATCTCGGCAACCGCCGCCTCGTCTGCCCGCGCGGCAAGGTGATCGGCGGTTCCTCTTCGATCAACGGCATGGTCTATGTGCGCGGTCACGCCCGCGATTATGATCACTGGCGCGACCAAGGTGCCGATGGCTGGGGCTACGCCGATGTGCTGCCCTATTTCAAACGCATGGAAAGCTGGCATTCCGGCGGCCATGGGGGCGATCCCGAATGGCGCGGCAAGGATGGCCCGCTGCATGTCACCCGTGGCCCCCGCAAGAACCCGCTCTTCCACGCCTTTGTCGAGGCGGGACGCCAAGCGGGCTATGGTGTCACGGGCGATTACAACGGCGAACGCCAAGAGGGTTTCGGCCCGATGGAGCAGACCGTCTGGAAAGGCCAGCGCTGGTCTGCCGCCAATGCCTATCTGAAACCCGCGATCAAAACGGGTCGTGTTGAAGTGGTGCGTGGGCTTGCCCGCCGCGTCGTCTTCCAGTCCGGCCGCGCAACTGGCGTTGAAATCGAGCGCGGTGGCAAGATCGAGATCATTCCCGCGAATTCCGAAGTGATCCTCGCGGCCTCCTCGATCAACAGCCCCAAGCTCCTGATGCTCTCCGGCATTGGTCCTGCGGATCATCTGACAGAACACGGCATTCCCGTTCTGGCCAACCGCCCCGGCGTGGGGGCGAACCTGCAAGACCACCTCGAAGTCTACACACAATTCGCGTCGAAGCAGCCGATCACGCTCTACAAATACTGGAACCTCATCGGCAAAGCCGTGATTGGCGCGCAGTGGCTTTTCACCGGCAAGGGCCTTGGCGCGTCGAACCAGTTCGAGAGCGCGGGCTTCATCCGCTCCCGCGCGGGCATCGACTATCCCGATATCCAGTTCCATTTCCTGCCCATCGCGGTGCGCTACGATGGCAAGGCCGCCGCCGAGGGCCATGGCTTCCAAGCCCATGTCGGCCCGATGCGCTCACCCTCGCGCGGCACGATCACGCTTCGCTCTTCCGATCCCCGCGAAGCGCCCGTGATCCGTTTCAACTACATGAGCACCGATCAGGACTGGCGAGATTTCCGCGCCTGCCTCCGCCTCACCCGCGAGATCTTCGCCCAAGCCGCGATGGAACCCTTCGTCAAACACGAAATCCAGCCCGGCGCGGCCTATCAAACCGATGCCGAACTTGACGCCTTCATCCGCGAACACGCCGAAAGCGCGTATCACCCCTGTGGCACCGCCCGCATGGGCCGCCCGTCTGATCCGATGGCTGTTGTCGATCCCGAAGGCCGCGTGATCGGTGTAGACGGGCTGCGCCTGGCCGATAGCTCGATCTTCCCGCGCATCACCAATGGCAACCTCAATGCGCCGTCGATCATGGTGGGTGAGAAGGTGTCGGACCATATCCTTGGCCGCCGCTTGCCATCGGATAATTCCGAGCCGTGGATCCACCCCAACTGGCAGACCGCGCAGCGTTAATCTTTATTAACCTTGGTTAATGAAAATTAACCTTCGTTAACAAAACCCGTTGAAATCGGGCGGGGCAGGGCGCATCTCTGCCTCATGTTAAGGATTTGTGCGCTCTTCGTTCTCTTGTTCGGCTCCACGGCCTACGCCGCCGAGGGGCGGTTTTCCGGTGTGGTCCGCGTGATCGATGGCGACACCTTCGATGTCGGCACCACGCGCGTTCGCCTCTACGGGATCGACGCCGTGGAAACGAACCAGACCTGTCGTACCGAACAGGGCGTGGAATGGGCCTGTGGCCAATGGGTGAACGAAACCGTGCGCGCCAGCGTTCAGGGGGAAACCGCCACCTGCACGGCACTTGGCACAGATCGCTATGGCCGCGTTCTGGCCACCTGTTCGGTTGCGGGTTCCGATCTCGGGGCAACACTCGTGTCCGAAGGTCTTGCCATGGCCTATAGGAAATACTCCAGCGATTACATCGCCTTGGAAGCCGCCGCCGCCGCGAAAGAACGCGGTCTCTGGGCGATGGACGTGCAAAGCCCGCAGGCCTTCCGGATCACGCAAGCCGCGTCGAAAAGCACCAAACCTGCCAGCGCGCCAAACAATGGAAAATGCGTGATCAAAGGCAATATCTCCTCCAAGGGCGAGCACATCTATCACGTCCCCGGTCAGGATTATTACGAGAAAACCAAGATCAGCCCCTCGAAAGGCGAGCGCTGGTTCTGCTCTGAAGACGAAGCCCGCAAAGCTGGCTGGCGCAAATCCCGCACCTGAAAACGCACACGCCCTGTGCAAGGGAGAGCCTTGGCTCTGGCCCGACCGTCCCCTAGGCTCCGCCCATGAACCCGCTCGATCTCGACGCCCGCACAGGCCTCCCGCCCCACCTCCGCATCCTCGCGGACAAGTATCCGCGTGCCGACTGGGCCGGGCACCCGAACTTCAATCAACTGACCGCCTTCTGGCTCGAACGCCATGGCATGTTCCGCCAAGTGATGACCCGCGTTCTCGACCTCACACGCGGCTATATCGACGCCCCGCGAGACCGTTACGCGCCCGAGCTTTCCCGCTACACGGGCTTTTTCCTCAACGAATTGCACGGCCATCACAATATCGAGGATCACCACTATTTCCCCCAGTTCAACGCGCTGGACCGCCGCCTAGAGCAGGGTTTCGAGCTTCTCGACAAAGACCACCACGCGCTTGATGCCCATATCCACGCGCTAGCCGAAGCCACCAACCGTGTGCTGATCGCGATCCGTGAAGGCCAAGGCGCGCAGGATGCGGCAGGCGCGCTCGAAAAGGCCCAATCCGGTTTCCAGACATTCCTCGAACGCCACCTCGCCGACGAGGAAGAGATCATCGTTCCCCTGATCCTCGAATACGGCAGCGATCTGAGTTGATCCGTGTCAAAGCCGTGTCGGCGACGCGATTCTAGTCTGTCTCAAGACCAATGCAGAAGGAGACAGCGCATGTCGAACACGCCCCACGAACTTCACGAAGAGTTCCCCGAGAAGGCTGACAAGATCCATGAACTGAAAGTCGGCAATCCGCATTTTGCCAAGCTCTATGATGAATATCACGAGGTGAACCGCGCCGTGCACCGTGCGGAAACCAATGTTGAACCGATGGAAACCCTCGCAGAAAGCGAGCTTCGCAAGAAGCGCGGTGCCCTGAAGGACGAGCTTTACAAGATGCTCGTGGCCTGAGGCTTCGAGATTGACCAAAAGAGGCGGCTCCGGAAACGGGGCCGCTTTTTTTCAGCCCACATCGTAGGGCAGAATGCCCCGCGTATTGGGGTCCACTGTCAGCCGCCGCTCCAGCGGCGGCACCGAGCGTTGATGGCAATTCACCCGCTCGCAAATCCGGCAGGAAATCCCGATTGGCTCGAACGCGCGCGGCGCGTCCAATTCCATCCCGTCCGCATAAACCAATGCCCCCGCATGGCGCACCTCGCAGCCCAGAGCGATGGCAAAACGGCGCACGGGCGCACCGAAACTGCCGCCGGGTTTCGAAACATCCCGCGCGAGGCTGATGTAACGCACCCCATCGGGCGTTTCTGCAAGCTGCCGCAGGAACCGCCCCGGTGTTTCGAAGGCTTGGTGCACGTTCCACAAGGGGCAGGCCCCGCCGAAGCGTGCGAATTGCAAGCGTGTGGCCGAGTGGCGCTTGGTGATCGTGCCCGCCTGATCCACCCGCACGAAGAAGAAGGGAATGCCCTTTGCGCCGGGGCGTTGCAGCGTGGAAAGCCGATGCGCCACCTGCTCGATGGAGGCCCCGAAACGATGCGCCAGAAGCTCCAGATCATGCCGCGTTTCCTGCGCCGCCGCCAAGAACGGCCCGTAAGGCATCAGGGCAGCGCCAGCGAAATAGTTCGCCAACCCGATCTTCGCGATGGCGCGCGCTTCTTCGGAATGGAAGCGGGCGAGGTCCAGCGTGGCTTCGATCAGCGCATCCTGCGAGATCAGCGCGAATTGCAGAAGCATCTGGAAGCATTGCGTTTCCGGTGCCGCCCGCGCCGATAAGGTAAGCCTGCGCCCCCCCGCATCATAATGGCGGATCACAGGCGTTTCGGCGCGCACCACCGTGATCCCCGCTTGCCCCAGAGCCGCTTCCACGCGCACGCCAATGCCGCGCGGGCCGGAACTGGTGGCGAAACGTTCCGCCGCGCGGTCTACGGCGTCGATGTAATTGTCGCAATAATGGAAGAAGTCGCGCACTTCTTCCCACGGGCTCGGCTGAATCCGCGCATCCTCGCGCCCCAACGCCTCGTCGAGCGAGGCCAAGCGCTCATGCGTCTGGCGGTAGGCGCGGTGCAGATCGAGAAAGGCGCGCGCAAGGGCAGGGGCATTCGAGGCGGTCAGGCGGATATCGGTGAGGGGGGGCGCATTATCCCCGAAAATCGGGTCCGCCATCGCCTCGCGCATATCCGAAACCAGTCGCTCGCTATCGCCGGTGGAAAGCTCGGTCACGTCAAAGCCGAACTCCTGCGCCAAGGCCAAGACCACTGGCGTCGAAACCGGGCGGTTATTGTTCTCCATCTGGTTCAGATAGGGCAGCGACACGCCAAGTTTCGAGGCGAAATCCTTTTGCGTCAGCCCAAGCCGCTGCCGCGTTTCCCGCAGTTTTGCACCGGCGTAGAGTTTTTGCGTGGGCATGGCAGCCTCCGGATTTGCATAGTGCAAAGTTTAGATTTGCAAAGCTGCTTCCGCAAGCACCCTCAAAGCCCGAGGCGACGGTTCCGGTGCAACACCCAGAGGATAGAAATCAGCGAGAGAACCCCGCA
>RFUP01000191.1 GCA_009922885.1 Paracoccaceae bacterium | reverse complement strand
ACGGACAGCGCCTCGACGGAAAACTTGCCCTGTTCGTATTGTGCCTGCTGATAGGCGTTGGACATCACATCCGCGAGGATGATCAGAAGCGTCGAGGGCGGTATGATCTGCCCCAGCGTGCCGGCGGTACACACGATGCCCGAGGCGACGGATGGGCTGTATCCGGCGCGCAGCATGGCGGGCAGGGCGATCATGCCCATCGCCACGACCGTCGCGCCGACAATCCCCGTCGAGGCCGCCAGCAGTGCGCCCACCAGTACGACCGAGATGCCAAGCCCCCCGCGCAACTGCCCGAAACTGCGCCCCATCGTGTCGAGCAGGTCTTCGGCGATCCGGCTCTTTTCAAGGATCGCGCCCATCAGGACAAAGACCGGGATGGCGATCAGCGTCGTGTTCGTGATCAGCCCGAAGGCGCGTTGACCCAAGGCCCCCAGCAGGGACACGTCCATGACGCCCAGCGTCCAGCCGAGATAGGCGAAAGCGACGGCAACGCCGGCAATGGCAAAGGACACCGGAAAGCCGGAGAGGATCGCCACCATCAGGGCGCCGAACATGATCAGGTCGAGATACGCGGTCATGCCCTCGATCCTTCGTGAAGCAGGCGCACCAGAAGCGACAGCGACTGCAGCAGGATCAGAATGCAGAAGGCCGGGATCAGGGATTTGAGCAGAAAGACCGCCTCGATCCCGCCGACCGAAATCGGGCCTTCGAGGATCTTCCACGAATTGCGAACCGAAGGCCACGACCAGTAGAGCAGGGCGACCATGGACGGGATCAGCAGGAAGATGTGGCCGAAAATGTCGATGCGTCGCCGGGCGGTGTCGCTGACCTTGGCATAGAAGACATCCACGCGCACATGCTTGTCGACCAGCAGGGTGTATCCCGCGCCCAGCATGAACAGGGTGGCGTGCATGTAGAGCACGCTTTCCTGCGCGGCGATGGAGTTGAAGCCGAACACGTACCGCCCGATGACGATGCAGAACTGCACCAGCACCATGATCAGCGCCAGCCAGCGGACCGCATCCGCGACGATGGTGTTCATCCGGTCGATTGCATGCGCAATGCCAAGCATCATCCAGCCCCCTGCGAAAGGCGGTGCGCGACGCCGGGCCGCGCACCGTTCGAGCGTCAGTAGCCGAAGACGCCCGCGCGCGCGTTCATCTGGCCATTGTCGGCATAGGACATGTAGCCCCCCACCAGATCGCGGTAGGCGATGAAGCTTTCGGTGATGCGGACCACCAGCTCATCACCGTCGGCGCGGTATTCTTCCATGATCTCGCCCGCGGCCACACCCATTGCGGCGATCACGTCGTCGGGCAGCATGTGGACCTGAACGCCGTTTTCCGCGACCAGCGTCTTGAGCGACTGCGCGTGCTTGGTCATGTATTCGGTCCAGACCGGGTTGTAGAGCCCGTGGCAGGCCTGGGTCACGACTTCCTTGAGATCGTCGGGAAGCTCCGCAAAGACCTGGGCATTCACGCCGCATTCTTCGGCCGAAGAGGGCTCTCCGACGCCGGGCCAGTAGTAGTGCGGGGCCACCTGATAGTAACCCAGAGCCGAATCCGTCCACGGCCCGATGAATTCGCCCGCGTCCAGCGCGCCGGTCTGCAGGGCCTGGAACATTGCCGGGCCGCTCATCGCCTCGGCCGCCATGCCCAGCTTGGCCGCCATCTGCGAGGCGATGCCCGTGGTGCGGAACTTGAGCCCCTTGAGGTCTTCGACCGAATTGATCTCGGTCTTGAACCAGCCTGCCCATTGCGGGCCGGAATTGCCGCAGAGGAAGGGCTTGATGCCAAAGCGCGCATACATCTCGTCGTAAAGCGCCTGACCGCCGCCGTGATACATCCAGCCAAACTGTTCATCTGCGCGCAGGCCGAAGGGTTGCGACCCGAACAGCAGGATGCCCTTGGATTTGGAGCCCCAATAGGCCGGAACCGCGTGGTACAGTTCTGCGGTGCCTTCCGAGACCGCGTCGAATACGCCATTGCCGGGAACGATCTCGCCGGCGGCATAGAGCGTCACGTTGATCCGGCCCCCTGACAGGGTGGTGATGCGGTCGGCCAGCGTCTGCGCGGCAACGCCCGGTCCGGGCAGGTTCTTGGGCCATGCGGACACCAGTTTCCAGTTGCGCACGTCCTGCGCGATGGCAGGGGCGGCAAGCGTGGTTGCGGCGGCACCAAGGCCCGCGGCGGCGATGAATTTGCGTCTGTCCATGGTCATTTCTCCGTGTTGGGGGTGAGGGTGGGCTTGCCTTCCAATCCGTCTTCTGCGGCTCCGGAGGCACTGGGAATGCGCATCTCGAAGGTCTCCGTGATGCGGGTGTAATCGTAGTAACCCATGCGGGCGATGGGCTGGATCCTGGGGATGTCGATCTTGCCCGACGGCAAGATGACCTCGTCGGCCACGTGGATGCGCATCACCTGCCCATAGACCACATCCACGCAGCCCACCGGGCTGTTGCCGGGCAGGCGGTGGGTCGAGAGGTACTTACATTCGAAATGGCAGGGGCTTTCCGCCACCCGCGCGCCGGGGGCGTCGATGCAGGCGGCTTTGGTCACCCCCGCGCGGTCGAATTCATCCTCGTCAGGCAGCAGTTCCATGGCCGAGATGTTGACCGCCTCGCGCAGGGCGTAGGTCGCCATGTTCCACACGAACCAGCCGGTCTGTTCGGCATTGACCACCGTATCCTTGCGCCGCCCATCCGCAAGTTGATTGGCCGCGAACATCACCAGCGGCGGATCGAACGTCAGGTTCTGCCACTGGCTGTAGGGGGCCAGATTGTGCACGCCGTCCTTGCTGATGGTCGACAGCCAGCCGATGGGCCGCGGCACGGTGCAGCTCTTGAACGGCGAGAAGGACAGGGGGCAGGCCTCGGCATTGGGATCGTAGTGCACGGCTCAGGTCCCCAGGATGCGCGGCAGGCGCAGCCCGTGTTCGCGGGCGCAGGCAATGGCGTCGTCATACCCTGCATCCGCATGCCGCCAGACACCGCTTGCGGGATCGTTCCACAGAACGCGCTCGAGGCGCTTGGCTGCTTCGGGTGTACCATCGGCGCAGATCACCACGCCGGAATGCTGGCTGAAGCCCATGCCGACGCCGCCGCCGTGGTGGATGCTGACCCATGTGGCGCCGGAGGCGGTGTTGACCAGCGCATTCAGCAAAGGCCAATCGGACACGGCGTCCGAGCCGTCCTTCATCGCCTCGGTTTCGCGGTTCGGCGAGGCGACCGAGCCGCTGTCCAGATGGTCGCGCCCGATGACCACCGGGGCCTTCAACTCTCCGCTGGCCACCATCTCGTTGAACGCGAGTCCGGCCTTGTGCCGATCCCCCAGCCCGATCCAGCAGATCCGTGCGGGCAGGCCCTGGAACGCGATCCGTTCGCGCGCCATGTCGAGCCAGGTGTGCAGATGGGCGTTGTCGGGGAACAACTCCTTCATCTTCTTGTCGGTCTTATAAATGTCTTCGGGGTCGCCCGAGAGCGCGCACCAGCGGAACGGCCCGACACCGCGACAAAAGAGCGGGCGGATATAGGCGGGCACGAAACCGGGGAAGGCAAAGGCATTTTCCAGCCCTTCTTCCAGCGCCACCTGTCGGATGTTGTTGCCGTAATCCAGCGTCGGCACACCGGCGTTCCAGAAATCGACCATGGCGGCGACATGGGTCTTCATGCTGGCGCGCGCGGCTTTTTCCACGGCCTTTGGGTCGCTTTCGCGCTTGGCTTTCCATTCGGCAATGGTCCAGCCCTGCGGCAGGTAGCCATTGAGCGGATCATGCGCGCTGGTCTGGTCGGTGACCATGTCGGGGCGGACGCCCCGGCGGTACAGCTCGGGGAAGACATCGGCCGCATTGCCCAGAAGCCCGACAGACTTGGCCTCTCCTGCCCTGTTCCAGCGGTCGATCATTGCAAGCGCCTCGTCGAGGCTGTCAGTCTTTTCGTCGACATAGCGGGTGCGCAGGCGGAAATCGATGCTGTCGGGGTTGCATTCGACCGCAAGGCAGCAGGCACCGGCCATGACAGCGGCCAGCGGTTGCGCGCCGCCCATCCCGCCAAGGCCGCCCGTCAGGATCCACTTGCCCGTCAGGTCCCCGCCATAATGCTGGCGGCCTGCTTCGGCAAAGGTCTCATAGGTGCCCTGAACGATGCCCTGCGTGCCGATATAGATCCACGACCCAGCGGTCATCTGGCCATACATGGCCAGTCCCTTTTTATCCAACTCGTTGAAATGGTCCCATGTCGCCCAATGCGGCACGAGGTTCGAGTTGGCGATCAGCACGCGCGGGGCATCGGCGTGGGTCCTAACGATGGCGATGGGCTTGCCGGATTGCACGATCAGCGTCTCGTCGGCCTCCAGTTCCTTCAGGCTGGCGACGATCGTGTCGAAATCCTCCCAGGTGCGTGCCGCCCGCCCGATGCCGCCATAGACCACCAGTTCGTGCGGGTTCTCGGCCACGTCGGGATGCAGGTTGTTCATCAGCATCCGCAGCGGGGCCTCCGTCAGCCAGCTTTTCGCGTTCAGCTCGGTACCGGTCGGCGGAAAGACATCGCGGGTGTTCTTTCGGGGGTCGCTCATGTGGGCCTCCAGTCGGACAGGGTTTCGAGAATGGTCTTGAGATGGGCGCGTGTGCGCTCGGCGCTGGCGTCGACATAGTCCCATGGCGCGCGCTCCAGCATGTAGGTCGATTGCGCCAGTTCCATCTGGATGGCATGCAGCCCTTCGGCGGGCCGTCCATAGTGGCGCGTCGTCCATCCGCCCTTGAAGCGTCCGTTGACGATGGTCGTGTAGCCTTGGGCGTCCTGACACAGGCGCGCGACCGCGGTTTCGATCGACGCGGCGCAGGTTGTGCCTTGATTGGTGCCGATGTTGAAATCGGGCAGAGTGCCGTCAAAGAGGAACGGGATATGCGACCGGATCGAGTGGCAATCGTAGAGAAGCGCGAACCCGTGGATCGCCTTGACCCGTTCAAGTTCCGCCTCAAGGGCCGCATGGTAGGGCGCGTGATAGGCCAGACGGCGGCGTTCGACCTCGGTGGCGTCGGGTTCCTGCCCATCGCAGTAGATCGGACGTCCGTCGAAATCGGTCAGCGGGCAAAGCCCCGTGG
>RFUP01000020.1 GCA_009922885.1 Paracoccaceae bacterium | reverse complement strand
AAAAGGCAGAAGGAGATGTGCCGCCAATCGGGCAGGGTGGGGTGATGAAAGCCCAGTTGCTCGGTTGCCGCATCCGAAATCCTCACACCGAGTCGCGCGATGTCGCGCGCTTCCTGCGGGGCGATCTCGAACCCCAGTGCCGCCGCATCAACGATCACGAAACTATCGCCGCCGAAAGCCGTATCCACGATGAGCGTCCCAAGCCCCTCGACCTCGATCTTCGCGCCCAACTGCGCCGCGAAAGAGGGCAGGTTCTGCACATGGATGCGCTCGGCCTTGCCGTTCCGGCAATCGGCGCGCACCTTCACCAAGCCGCCGGGCGCTTCCAGCACAAGTTCCGTCACAGGCTCCTGCATCGGCAGGATGCCGCTATCCAAAAGCGCGGTTGCCACGCAGATCGAGTTCGAGCCAGACATCGGCGGCGTGTCTTCCGGCTCCATGATGAGAAACCCCATCTGGGCGCGCGGGTCTTTCGGCGGGACGAGCAGGTTCACATGCCGGAATACCCCGCCGCGCGGTTCGTTCAGCATGAAGCGCCGCAGATCCTGATCCTTGGCCAGAAACCGCGATTGTTCCCAAAGCGTTTCACCGGGGGGCGGGGCCACCCCACCCACGATCACATCCCCCACTTCGCCTTCGGCATGAATGGAAACGGTATGGATCACCCGGGTGGAGCGCATATTAGATATCCTTCACCAAGCGCAGCGCGTCATAAACAGCCGCATGCGTGTTGCGCGCCGAAACCGCGTCACCGATACGGAAAAGCTGGAATTTGCCACCCGGATTGGTGCGGATCTCCTGCTTTCGGCCCGCAATCAGCGCCTCGTGATCCACTTCACCGCGGTTCACCGAAAGCTCCTTCAGCGCGAAATAGAGGTCCGCATTGGGGAGCGTGCCGTGGTTCACGACGATCTGGTCATAGTGCTTGGTTTCGGTGTGCTTCGAGTAATCCGTGCCGATGGTGGCCTTGAGGCGGTTTCCATCCTTCTCGGCAGCCATCAAACGCCACGTGACGGTGAAGGTCACGTCCTTCTCTTGCAGCGTCCGCATATAGGGCACGAGGTTCATCGCCATCACATCCGGCGCGAACGTGCGGTCGGGCGTCATGATTTCCAGCGTCGAACCTGCTGCCGCGATCACATCGGCAGCCTGCAACGCGGCATGGTCGCCCGCGTCGTCATAGAGCAGCACATCGCGGCCCGGTTTGGCATCGCCCGACAGGATATCCCAAGTCGAGACAACCAGATCGTTGCCTGCATTGAGGATTTCCGTGTTGGGCAAACCACCCGTTGCCACGATCACCACATCGGGATTCAGCGCGGTCACGTCTTGGGCTTCTGCCCATGTGTTGAAGTGGAACTCCACGTCGCGCGCCGCGCATTGCGCCATGCGCCAATCGATGATCCCGATCATTTCCGAGCGGCGCTGGGTTTGCGCGGTGAGGCGCACTTGGCCACCGGGCTGGTCAGCCGCTTCGAACACCGTCACCGCATGGCCACGCTCGGCCGCAACGCGCGCCGCTTCAAGGCCAGCAGGCCCGGTGCCGATCACCACAACGCGCTTTTTCTCAGAGGCGGGTGCAATCGTATGCGGCATCGTCAGTTCGCGGCCCGTGGCGGCGTTGTGCAGGCAGAGCGCGTCACCGGCCTGATAGATGCGGTCAAGGCAGTAAGTGGCGCCCACACAGGGGCGGATATCCTCTTCGCGACCTTCGATGATCTTACGCACCAGATGCGGATCGGCCATATGTGCGCGGGTCATCCCGACCATATCGAGCTGGCCTGACGCCACCGCATAGCGCGCCGTCGCCACGTCGGGGATGCGCGCGGCATGGAAGGTGGGCAGGCCAACTTCAGCCTTCACACGGCCCGCGAAATCGAGATGCGGCGCGGATTTCATGCCCTGAACTGGGATCACATCGGTCATGGCCGGATCGGTATGGATGCGGCCCCGAATGATGTTGAGGAAATCGACGTTACCGGAATCGCGCATGATCTTGCCAAACGCGATGCCTTCTTCCGGCGTGATGCCGCCCTCTTCGGCCTCATCCGCCACATAGCGCACACCCAAGAGGAAATTCGCAGGCACGCGTTTGCGGATCGCCGCGATCACATCCATCGCGAAGCGGGTGCGGTTTTCCAAAGCACCGCCATAGGGACCTTCAAGCGTGTTCGTCAAAGGCGAGACGAATTGGTCCATCAGGTGGCCGTAGCATTCCAGCTCGATCCCATCGAGGCCAGCGGCGGCCATACGCTCGGCAGCATCGGCGTAATCGTTGATGATGCGGGCGATATCCCAATCCTCAACCACCTTCGGAAAGGCGCGGTGCGCGGGTTCGCGGAACGGGCCGGGGGCCACCGAAGGCAGCCAGTCGCCCTTGTTCCACGTGGTGCGGCGGCCCAAGTGGGTGAGCTGGATCATCACCGCGCAGCCGTGGTCGTGGCATTCGTCAGCCAGCTTCTTCATCCAGCCCACAACCTCGTCCTTATAGGCGAGGATATTGTTGAACACAGGCGGGCTGTCTTTCGACACCGCCGCCGACCCCGCCGTCATCGTCAGGGCCACACCCGCCTTGGCGCGCTCCACGTGATAGGCGCGGTAGCGATCCTTCGGCATGCCGGCTTCGGGGTAGGCCGGTTCATGGCTCGTGGTCATGATCCGGTTTTTCAGGGTGAGGTGTTTCAGGTTATAGGGTTGCAGCAGCGGATCGTTCGACATGATCGGCCCTTTCCGAATTAGTACCAGGTGTCCGGCATGGACGCTTTTTTCTTGGCGATGAATTCCTTGAGCGCCTCGTCGATCCCCTCGTCGAGATGCGGGGCCTCGTAACGGTTCAAGATGTCTTTCCAGCGCTTGTTGGCGCGCGCAGCCGCATCCACCGAGCCGTTTTCAAACCACGTCTCATGGGTATCGTTGTCGTCCATCTCGCTGTCGTAATAGGCCTTCTCGTAATATTTCAGCACGTGCTGGGTCGAGAAGAGGTGCACCCCCGGCCCGCCTTCGGCCAAGGCATCAACGGCCAAAGCGTCATCCGAGAAATCGAGGCCGCGCAGGTAGCTGTGAAGCTGGCCGCAGAGGTCGGTATCGAGCACGAATTTCTCGTAGGACATCGACAGAAGCCCGTCGAGGAAGCCCGCGCAGTGCAGGATATAGTTCGCTCCGCCTTGAACGGCGGACATCACCGACATCATCGATTGGGTCATCGCCTGCGCATCCGGCATCTTCGAGGTGGAGAAGTTCCCCGCACAGCGCAGCGGCAGTTTCAGACGGCGCGAGATTTGCCCCATCACGAGCGAACCAAGCGCAGGCTCCGGCGTGCCGAAAGTGGGCGACCCCGAGCGGAGCGACATCGACGAGAGGAACCCCGCCAGAAGAGCGGGCGCACCGGGGCGCACGATTTGCGTCAGCGCCACACCCACAAGGCTTTCGGCCACACATTGCGCCACCTGGCCCGCCATGGTCAGCGGCGCCACGGCGCCACCAAGGAGGAACGGCAGAAGGATCGAACCTTGGTTCGCTTCGGCGTAGCGCGTGATGCCCTTGGTGGTCACGCCATCCCACACCAGCGGCGAGGTGGAGTTGAAGTTCCCCATCACCACGCAATGGGTTTCCAGATAGTCCGAGCCGAAGAGGATGCGGCACATATCCAGCGTATCGGTCACGCGGTCTTGGTGGGTGATCGAGCCGAGGAAGGGGCGGTCCGAATAACGCATATGGCTGTAAACCATATCGAGGTGGCGTTTGTTCACCGGCACGTCGGTCGGTTCGCAAATCGTGCCGCCCGAATGGTGCAGCCACGGCGAGGACTGCGCGAGTTTGATGAAGTTCTGGAAGTCTTCGATGGTGCCGTAGCGGCGGCCCTTGTCGAGGTCCATCACGAAGGGCGAGCCATAGGAGGGAGCAAAAACTGTGGCCTTGCCGCCGATCTCCACCGTGTTGGCGGGGTTGCGGGCATATTGAGTGAAGCGCTCGGGCGCGGTCTTGCAGAGTTCGACGATCATCCCCGGTTCGAATTTGATATTCCACGACTCGGGTGTCAGTTGGGTCACTTTGCCGCCCACGCGGCGGAAGCGCTCCACCGTTTCGGGGTCTTCGCGGAACTCAATGCCGATTTCAGCAAGGATGCGCTCGGCGGCGTGCATCACGCGGTCAAGCTGCTCCTCGCTTGCGATGTCATAGGAAGGAACGCCACGTTCGATGTAGGGCACCTTGAGCCAGGCATTCGGGCCAAGCCCGCCGCCAGTGCCGCTTCTTTCAGCCCGGCGCGCCCCGCGGCCTTTACGTGCAGAGGATTGAACGGGGTCAGGGGTGGCGAGACTCATCGGGGTGCTCCTTCGTGCGCTTGACATCACTGTCAACATCCTTGACACTTGCGTCAAGAGCTTTCCTTTTCCCGTCAAACTCTGCTAAATCCGCGACATGACCGAAGCCCCCAGAGCAGACAGCGTCCAAGCCGAAGCCTTCATCGACGCCGCATACCAGCGGCTTCTTGAAGGCGGCGTGGATGCCGTGAAAGTAGCCTCGGTTTCCGAAGCGATCAGCCTCACGCGCACCGCCTTCTACTGGCATTTCAAGGATCGCGAGGCGCTTCTCGATGCCCTCCTCGCGCGTTGGGAGGCGAAGAATACTGGCAACCTCATCGCCCGCACCGAAGCATTCGCGGCCTCTGCCAACGAAGCGGTGTTAAACGTATTCGACGCTTGGCTCCTGCCGGAGATTTTCGACGCGCGTTTCGATTTTGCCGTCCGGACTTGGGCGCATTCCGACCCGACCGTTCGCGAAAAAGTGCAAGCCAACGATGCGATGCGCCTTGATGCCCTCACCCGCATGTTCGCGCGCTTCGGCTATAACGGCCTTGCCGCCGAAACGCGGGCACGAGCGCTCTATTACACGCAGATCGGCTATATCTCGATGATGGTCATCGAAACGACGGATGTGCGTTTGCAAAGGATGCCGTCTTACGTGGAAACCTACACGGGCAAGCCACTTTCTGAGGCCGAATGGGCCCGCTTCCTCGCGCGCCACACCGCCTGATCCGAAGCTTACGCTAGCCGCAGCGGTGAAACGCTTGCGGGATCGAAACCCTCTTTCGCCAATTCCTCGGGCAAACCCGCGCCAAGGATATCGCTTGCCGCGAAAGCCGAGAGGGCAGGGGCCGATTGGATGCCATAGCCGCCTTGGCCTGCGAGCCAGTAGAAGCCCTTCGCTTTACCCGAAAAACCAGCCACAGGCGCCTTATCCGCCACGAAAGAACGCAGGCCCGCCCATTTGCTGTCGATCTTCGTGATCTTGAGCGTCGTCGCCTCTTCGATCCTCCAGATGCAGAGAGCCACGTCATATTCATCCGGCTGGGCATCGCAGGGCGATTCGGGGTCTTCATTGGCAGGCGACAGCAGCAGCCGCCCCGCATCTCCCTTGATGTAGAACTCTTCGTCCACGTCGAGAATCATCGGCAGCGTTGCAGTGTCCAATCCCTCGGGTGCCGCCACTGTCAGCGCCGTGCGCCGGAGCGGTTTCAGCCCGATGGATTCTACCCCCGCCATTCGGCCGATCTCATCGGCCCAAGCCCCGCCCGCATTGACCACGACCGGAGCCGCGAACGTGCCTGCCGTGGTTTCCACAGTCCAGCCAGCCTCTGTCGAAACCAAAGCCGTGACCTCCGCTTTCACGACGATCTCACCGCCCGCCGCCTTGAAGCTCTTCAGAAAACCGCGATGGATCGCATCCACGTCAAGCGCGCCCGCTGCCTCGGTTAGAAGCGCGCCCTTCACCCATCCGGGCTTCATCACCTGCGCCAAGGCTTCCGCTTCCTCCACCGAAATCTCGCGCAGATCCGCATCTGGCATCGCGGCTTTTTCTTCGGCGATCCGGCCTAGCCTTTCCTGAGGCGCAAGGGTGAGAATCGCCAAGGGCTTGATCAGGGGCACCTCGGCAAACCCTGCCGGAGGGGCCTGGAAAAACCCCAAAGAAGCGCGCGTGAGCTGGCGGATCGCGAGCGGACCATAGGCAGGTTCCCACACAGCAGCCGAACGTCCCGTCGAATGGTAGCCGGGTTGGGATTCCCGCTCCAGAAGGGTCACGCGCTTTCCGGCTTCCGCCAGCCGCGCCGCAACCGAAGCCCCCGCCATGCCACCCCCGATGACGATGATGTCTTGTGCTTCAGCCATCCCGACCCCCTTTATTTTGAGGGTGATCGGTGGCAGTTTCTCCGCGCGCCGTCAATGCCATGCGCATTCCGCTCGCATGAGCACGGATCGCCCCCGTCTGCTCTTGACGCCCGCAGCGATTCCGCCTAAACGGCCCGAACGGAATTCGGGGCACCGCTGTTTGTGGTGCCTATTTATGTTGAAGGGGCCCGCGCGGCCCCTCTGATCCAGACGAGGTGAAAGAGATGTCGCGCCGTTGCGAACTGACCGGAAAAGGCCCGATGACTGGCAACAATGTCAGCCACGCAAACAACAAAACCCGCCGTCGCTGGCTGCCGAACCTCAATGAGGTTTCGCTGCAGTCCGAAACGCTCGGCCGCCCTGTGAAGCTGCGCATCTCCGCTGCTGCACTGCGTTCGGTCGACCACCGTGGCGGCATCGACGCGTTCCTGGCAAAGGCCAAGGATGACGAGCTTTCGGCAAACGCGCTGAAGATCAAGAAAGAAATCGCGAAGGCACAGGCAACCGCCTGATCCTTTGACGAGGGACAGTAGAGCAGCCTTCGGCCCACGCCGAGGGCTGTTTCTTTTTGTCGCGCAGATTACTTGGGCCTTACATTCCCGCCTGCCCAAGTCTATCTCCTGCTTTATGAAGCTGATGCGTTCGCCTCTTTTGAGCCTCCTGATGGTGCTGGTCCTTGCGTTGACCGGCCACAGCATGGCCGCGGCGCGCGCGATGTCCTCGCCTGCCGGCTATAACGAGCTCTGCACGGGAACAGGGCCGTTGATGGTCGCCGTGGATGAAAACGGCGAGCCTGTTGGCCCGCCGCACATCTGCCCGGACTTCGCGCTGCACGGCTTCGATCTTGGCGTCCATGTGGCCAGCCTGCCTGAAGCGCCCACAGCGCTCGTCCGCCTCGCTTTCGTCTCTTCGGTCGAGGCCGGGCTGAGCTCGCTGGGTGTGCCGCCGCAGGCGCGTGGCCCGCCTGTTTTCCTTTGATCCATTCTTAAGCATCAAAGTTGAAAACCAGACGTGAAGCCCTGCGCTTTACGCTCAAAGGATACCGAAATGAAACTCCGTCTTTCCATTGCAGCCGCCGTTGCTGCTCTCGCCGCCTTTCCTGCCATCGCAGGCGAAATCTCCGTCATGGACCCCTATGCCCGCACCTCGATGGCGAATGCCCAAACAGGTGCTGCCTTCATGATGATCCACAATAAGGGCGATGCGGATCGCCTCGTTGATGTGTCTTCGCCGATTGCCGAAAAGGTTGAGTTGCACACGCACAAGGAAAATGCCCAAGGCGTGATGCAGATGATCCACGTTGAAGAGGGCTTCGAACTGCCCGCCGATGGCGCGATTGCCATGGTGCGCGGCGGCCATCACGTGATGTTCCTCGGTCTCAAACAGGAGCTGAAGCAAGGCGATATCGTGCCTGTTACCCTCGTCTTCGAAAAGGCGGGCGAAGTGCAGGTGGACATTCCCGTTGATCTGGAGCGCAAGCCCGAAGAAGGCGGCCAGATGCAGCACAAGCACGGCCAGATGAAGTCCGGCGGCTAACACCCATGGCCTGCGCCGCAGCCTCATTTGGCATTCGGCGCGGGCCTTACTTGCCCAGAATCTCTTCCACCCAAGCCGGAACAATCTCCGACGCCGGGCCGAAGCGCGCATCGTCGAAATCCGAAATCACCGCCGAAGCCTCAAGGTTCAACTCCAGGGTTTCAGCACCCGCGCGCGACGCGTCCTGCACGAACGCTGCTGCCGGATAGACATTGCCCGAAGTGCCGATCGCCACGAATAGATCGGCCTTCCGCAACTCCTCCCAGATCCTCTCCATGTGGTAGGGGAATTCCCCGAACCAGACGATATCGGGCCGCGTTGCCGCCTTCCCACACTCCGGGCAGCGGCCCGTGGGCGACATGACCAAAGGCGCATCCCACCGAGCTTCACAAGTGGCACAAAGTGCGCGGGAAAGCTCGCCATGCATATGGATCGCCTCCGCTCCCGCCGCCTCGTGCAACCCGTCAACATTCTGCGTCACGATCACCACGCCCGCCGTATGTTCGCGCTGCAATCGCGCCAAAGCGTGATGCGCGGCATTCGGTTTGGCCCCCGCCGCATTGGCGCGGCGTGCGTTGTAGAACGCGTGCACAAGGGCGGGGTTGCGGGCGAAGCCCTCGGGCGTCGCCACATCCTCCAGAGGATAGCGCGTCCAAAGCCCGTCCTTGTCACGAAAGGTGCCCAACCCGCTTTCGGCGGAAATGCCCGCGCCTGTCAGAATAACGATCGGCCCAGTCATTCACCTTCCTCGTCTCATTCGGTAAACCAGTTGCGCCAAGCCATTCTGCCTGTCAAACCCCGCGCATGACCCACCCTATCCTCTTCGTCTGCCTCGGCAACATCTGCCGCTCTCCGGCTGCCGAAGGCGTGCTCCGCGCCCTCCGGCCCGATTGGCGCATCGACAGTGCGGGCACCTCGGATTGGCACGTGGGCGAGCCGCCTTACGGCCCGATGCAGGCGGCAGCCAAGGCGCGGGGATATGACCTGTCCCGCCTGCGCGCCCGCCAATTCACAGCCGTCGATTTCACCAAGTTCTCCCTCATCCTCTGCATGGATGCCGAGAACCTCGCAAACGTTGAACGCCTCCGCCCGAAGGGCAACGTAACGCCCGCGCGCCTCTTCACCGATTACGCTGCCGAAGCCGGGGTGAACCACGTGCCTGACCCCTACTACACCCGTGATTTCGACGGCTGCCTCGATCTGATCGAAGCCTGTGCCAAGGGCTTGATTGCTGGGGCCTGAAACACGTCCGAAACCTCCGGCGATTCGGGGTTTCCATCCCTCCCGAAACCCGCTATAGGCCCGGCTTCATGCGGGCATACAGCCTTGGAGGATGCCCGCCTCATGCAACAAAAGGATTTGTGATATGGCTGGAGAAATTCCTGACCTGCACGCCGAGATCCGGACGGGGACTGGCAAGGGCGCCGCTCGTCAGGCTCGCCGCGACGGTATGGTTCCCGGGATCGTTTATGGCGGCGGCGTTGATCCGATCGCGATCAACATTCCGTTCAACGCGCTTCTGACGCGCCTCAAGAAGGGCCGCTTCCTCTCGACCCTCTTCAACCTCAAGGTTGAAGGTCAGGAAGACGTCCGCGTGATCTGCCGTAACGTGCAGCGCGATGTGGTGAAGGATCTCCCGACCCACCTCGACCTGATGCGTCTGCGCCGCACCAGCCGTATCAACCTGTTCATCCACGTGACCTTCATCAACCACGAAGCGGCCCCCGGCCTCAAGCGTGGCGGTGTGCTCACCGTGGTGCGCCCGGAAGTCGAGCTTGAAGTGCTCGCAGGCGATATCCCGGATCACGTGACGGTCGACCTGACCGGCCGCCAGATCGGTGATGTGATCCACATCGGTGATATCCAGCTGCCGGAAGGCGCGAAGCCGACCATCCAGCGTAACTTCGTCATCGCGAACATCTCGGCTCCGTCGGGCCTGCGTTCGGAAGACAACGCTGAAGACGCCGCTGAAGAGTAATCTTCACCGGATTGAGACAAGGAAGGCGTGGCACCCCGGTGCCGCGCCTTTTCTTTTGCCGCAGCGCAGCTAAACTAGTGGCGCGACAGGGAGAAACGCATGCAGCTTTGGGTCGGTCTGGGTAATCCGGGGGCGAAATACGCGGGCAACCGCCACAACATCGGTTTCATGGCGATCGACAGGATCGCCGCCGATCACGGCTTCCCTCCGTTCAAGTCGAAGTTCCAAGGGCAGGTGAGCGAAGGCCGCATCGGCTCGGAACGCATCGTGCTTCTGAAGCCCGAGACCTTCATGAACCTCTCAGGCCAATCCGTCGGCGAGGCAATGCGCTTCTACAAGCTGGAAGCGGGCGATGTGACGGTCTTCCACGATGAGCTTGATCTTGCCCCTTTCCGCGTGCGCCTCAAGCAGGGCGGCGGACATGCAGGGCATAACGGGCTTCGCTCGATCCACCAGCATATCGGCGAAGCCTATCCGCGCGTCCGCTTGGGCGTGGGCCATCCCGGCCACAAGGATAAAGTGGCGTCTTACGTGCTCGCTGATTTCTACAAGGTCGAGGAATCCGGCCTCGACGATCTGATGCGTGGCATTTCCGATGGCGCTCCGGCTCTGGCGCGCGGCGATGGCCCGGCCTTCCAGAACGCTATCGCGCTGCGTACCACACCGCCCCGCAATTCCGGCACCGCGAAACCCGAAGTGGGCGCAGCGCCTGCTGCAAAACCTGCCGCCCCGGAAAAGCCGGCGGAAACAGGCGATGCCCGTTCCCCGATGGAGAAGCTACTCGATAAATTCAGATAACGAGGTGATTTGGTTATGAGTGCGATTTCCGACGTTTTCCGTGAACAGGCCCCCCACTGCCTCGCCTTGGGTTCGCCTTTCATGCACCGTCTCATGGAGCTTGCCGCCGATCACTGGCCGCTCGACGAGGCTATTGCCACGCGCTTCACCGCGTTCTCTGGCGATATCGGCCCAAAGGGCGCATCGCTGCCCTTGCGCTTCGCAGGTGCTCTTCATGCGCTCGTGCTCACAGGCCGCGCCCCCTATTTGGCCGAAGTCTATCCACCCCATGCCGTGAGCGATGCGGCCCTCCTCGCCGCGATCAAGCGCGCGCTTTCCGAAGAAGAAGCCTTCGTTCTCGATTGGGTTGATAGCCCGCCACAAACCAACGAGGTCCGCCGCAGCGCCACGCTTCTCGCGGTTGCCAGCCACTTGGCCACGCAATTCCCGGGCTTGCCCTTCCGCCTCTCCGAACTCGGCGCAAGTGCGGGCCTGAACCTCATGTTCGAGCAATTCGCGCTGGAAACGCCCAGTGGCGTGATCGGGCAACTGGCATCGCCCGTCCGGCTTACGCCGGAATGGTCTGGCGACGCCCCCCAAATCGCGCCCGTTCGCGTTACTGAGCGTCGGGGCGTCGATCTCATCCCGATAAACCCCAATAGCCCCGAAGGCGCGCTTCGCCTCTTGGCCTACCTCTGGCCCGACCAGTCTGACCGCCTCGCGCGCACCCGCGCGGCCATTGATCTGGCCCAAGCCCCTGTGGATGAAGGCGATGCCGCCGCATGGATCGCCGCCCGTACAGCCACGCCTGCGCCGGGCCAGATCCACCTGATCTATCACACCATCGCTTGGCAATACTTCCCTGCTGAAACCCAAGCCACCGCACGGGCCTCCATCGAGGCCGCAGGGGCGCGCGCCACGCCGGATGCCCCGCTTGCGTGGTTTGGCATGGAAGCTGATACCGACAGCCCAGGTGCCGCGCTCACCTTGCGGCTCTGGCCCGGCAATTGCACAGTCCATCTAGGCCGCGTGGATTTCCACGGTCGCTGGGTGGACTGGCGGGCGATCCCCGCTAGCTAGGCCCTAAAAGGACACAACCGATGCCGATCAAACCCGATCCTGCGATCAACGTTCTCGGTGGCCCGCTGACCCCCTGCTCCAGCGCGCCGCTTACGGGCTTCTTCCGCGATGCCCATTGCAACACCTGCGCGCAGGACACGGGTAGCCACACGGTGTGCGCCGTGATGACCGCCGAGTTCCTCGCCTTCTCCAAATACGTCGGCAACGACCTTTCCACGCCCCGGCCCGAATACCAGTTCGCAGGCCTCAAGCCCGGAGACAAATGGTGCCTCTGTGCCTCGCGCTTCCTGCAAGCCTATGACGAGGGCTGCGCGCCAAAAGTCGACCTCTCCGCCACGCATATCCGCGCGCTCGACGTGGTTCCTTTGGAAGCCTTGATGGCGCAAGCCGATTAAAGCGCGGCGCGCCGTGGTTCTTCGATCTGTTCTTGCTCTGGCGCGGGCGTCTGGCCCGTTGGCTCCATCAGATCTTCGATGAAGAGCGACAAAAGCTGTGGCCGCCCGCCGACACCAGCCTTGCGGTAGATCGCGGCGGTCTGCGCCTTGATCGTGCCTTCGGAGGTGCCGCGCAGGCTGGCGATTTCGCTTGTGGTCATGCCTTTGATCGCGAAGAGCGCCACATCCCGCTCCGCCGCTGTGAGGCCCCATTCGGCAAAGCGTTCCTCCATCAGATCCATGAAGGCAGAAGACGCGCGGCGAAGCTTCTCTTCCGCGGCCCGCCCCGCGCGCGCCATGCGGCGGAACTGGAGCCAGCCCAGAGCCATACCCAGCACCAAGCCAAGCGCCGCGCCGATTTCCAAAAGCTCCCGCGTTTGCCAGTTGATCGGTGAGGAGCGCACACCGACCAGCGTCATCAGGATATCGGACACGAAAAAGAACGCGCAGATCGCCTGGATCATTACCAATGCAACAGTGAAATACTTCCGCCAGTTCACGCGCGTTTCCTATTCGGCTCAATCATCATCGCCGCCATCATCGCCGCCATCGTCACCACCGCCACTGTTGCCGTGGCCGCTATTGTCGCTGTCGTCGCCCTTGTCTCCGTCATCATCCCCGTCATCGCTTCCAGAGCCATTGTTGCCGCTGGACCCACTGTTGCCACTGGAACCACTATTGCCGCTGGAAGAGCCACTGCGATCCGAAGAGCTCCCCTCACCACTTCGGTTCCGATTTCGGTTCTGCGACTTGGAACTGCCGCTCTGTTGAATGATGCCGCCACTGCTGGCGCGATTGGCCGAGCCCGAGCGCGGCTCCCAATAATCGCGCAGGATTTCCCCCGTGCGCGGATTGACGATCACCTCGCGCTCCCAGTCCTGGCTCTTCGCTTCGATACGGGTCCGGCCTAGAATGGTTCCGCTCACTTCGACCCGCGAATATCCCTGCGCGCGTAGTTGGCTCGTGATCTGATCAATGATCGACTGGGCCTGCGCCGGCAAGGCGCAGAGCGCAAAGAGGATGTAGAGTACCCCCAAAAACGTCGCATTGCAGCCCTCAAATCAAACTTGGTTGAAGCTCTTAAAGTCAGGTGGCGTCGGTCCGAAGAGGAACCGACGCACCCATTGTGGCCTGCCGACAGGCTGTCAGGCAAGCGAAGTCTCAATCGTCGCGGCCACGACCGCGACCGCCACGATCGCCACCGTGATCGTCTGCGCCATGGTCATCACCACCACGCGAACGGCCCGAGTCATCGGAGCCACGCGAACGGCCCGAGTCATCCGAACCACGCGAACGGCTGGACGCTTCCGAGCTGCGCGAGCGGCTGGAGTCATCGCCGCTACGCGAACGGTTGCGGCTGGATGCCGGATTGTCGTCGCTGCTGCGGTTGGCGCGGGTGAAATCGCGGTTCGAGCGATCACGCACCGAGATGCCGACGCGGCCTTGATCGCGGGCACTTGCCACGCCCACCTCGGTGCTGAGAACAGCACCCGACGCGCGATCGATCACGATCTCGACCTGCTCGGTGCCACGCACCGCTTCAACCTTCGACTGCGTCGCGCCATTCTTCACTTCAAACGATGTGAACCCCTGCGACTGCAGGTCAGAGATGATGCCTTCCACGCTGGATTGTGCGGCGGCCATACCGCCCAACAAAACCATCGCAACAACAGAAGAGAAAATTCGGAATTTCATAGTCAACCCTCCAATAAATGATACTCGATTGTCTGCCCGGAAATGCCGTCAGCAAACCGGGTCAGGTAGGCGACAACGATCAATCATCATCGCCTTCGCCGCCGTTGTCATCACCAGCGTCATGGTCGGCACCGTGGTCGCCGTTGTCATCGCCAGCGTCATGGTCGGCGCCATGGTTGCCGTGATCATCACCCTCGTCATGATCGTCGCCGTCATCGCCGTGGTCATCATTCACGTCGTGGTTGGCACCGTCGTCATCGCCACCCATTTTCCCGCCCTTGGTTGCGAGAATGACAGAGGCTTGATTTGAGCCATTGGCGAAGCCGTCTACTTGCGGGTCTTCAACTGCTTGCGAAAAGGCTGGGCTGGAAAGAGCCGTCGTTGTCAGGATCATTGCGATCGTGGAAAGAAGTGTCTTTTTCATGCGGGTATCTCCTCATTGTACGCACTGGGAACTTCCGGCTCGGATCACGCTTGAGGCGCTCTGCCGTTCCGATGTCATCACCCTGACGCGGTTCATTGAGGCGCTCTATTGGCCCAGGGGTTAAATGCCCCTCCATGAACTATGGGAATACACCCGTAAACCTAAGTTTATGGGCAAAAATCTCGGTAAGATTTTGA
>RFUP01000190.1 GCA_009922885.1 Paracoccaceae bacterium | reverse complement strand
ATCGGGCTGTCATGGATGATCGCCGCCTGCGCGCCACGGCCGGCTTCCACATGGCGGTCCACGGCGTTGTAACAGGTATTGGTGAGGCCATCTGCAAACCACTCATACATATGGTCGCCCAGATCGGTCAGCGCCCGCGACGGTGCTTGATGCCAGTGGATCTTGGACGCGGCCTCCGTCCAGAAGCCTTCAGGGTCCGCTTTCCAGCGCGCGTAAACGTCCTTGTAGGTGGTCATGGGGCAGTCCTCCTCCGTGCAATTGACGCGGATTTAGACAACTGCCTTCCCCATGGGCAAGCCTGTTACCGGAAACAGAGGCGGCTTGCCGCAGAAATTTGCAATTTTCGCGCTCAGCGGTCTGCAAAGTTTTGCAAAACCACCCCAAAGAAGCAAACCCGCGCTAAAATACGCGAAGTTTGCAAAGTCTTGCCGCGCCATTTGCAACTCCGGAATCGCCTCAGGGCACCCGCCAGAAGCATCTGGCGACGCCCCAAAGCTCTCTCAGCCGTAATGCGCCACAGGCGTTCCCGCGATGGCCGCCATATTCAGCAACCCACGCGCCGTGATCCCCGGCGTCACCACATGGGCGCGGTTTCCCATCCCCATCAGGATCGGCCCCACTTCCAGCCCACCTGCCTTCATCTTGAGGATGTTGCGAACACCGGAAGCCGCATCCGCATGCGCGAAGATCAAAACGTTCGCCGTGCCCTTCATCCGGTTGCCCGGCAGCAGCCGCTCGCGTAGATCGGCGTCCAGCGCCGCATCCACGTTCATCTCGCCCTCATAGCAGAAGTCCCGCGGCTGGCTGTCGAGAATGGCAATCGCCTCCCGCAGCACCTCACCCGATCCACCACCTTGGCTGCCGAACTGCGATTGCGCGCAGAGCGCCACATTCGGCGCCAACCCGAACCGCCGCACATGCCGCGCCGCGCCAATGGCGATTTCCGCGAGTTGCGCAGGCGTCGGCTGCGCATAAACCTGCGTATCCGCAATAAACAAAGGCCCGTCTTCGAGGATCATCATCGAAAGCGCCCCTTGCGCGCGCGACGTCTCGGTCCCCAGCACCTGCGACACGTAATTCAGGTGCCAGCGGAACTCCCCGAATGTGCCACAAATCAGGCTATCCGCCTCACCGCGCTGCACCATCACCGCACCAATCGCCGTGGTATTCGTGCGCATGATCGCCCGCGCCAGATCCGGTGTCACACCCCGGCGCGCCATGATCTGGTGATAGGTGCCCCAGTAATCGCGGTAACGCGGATCGTTCTCGGGGTTCACGATCTGGAAATCCCGCCCCGGTCGCACCGAAAGCCCGTAACGCTCGCACCGCCGCTCGATCACCTCCGGGCGACCGATCAGAATGGGCTGCTCCGTGGTTTCCTCCAGAATGGCCTGCGCCGCGCGCAGAACCCGCTCATCCTCGCCTTCCGCGAACACAATCTTCCGGCTCGCCGTCGCTGCCGCTTGGAACACAGGCCGCATCAGCAGCGCCGACTTGAACACCGAACCATCAAGCCGCCGCTTGTAGGCTTCCATATCCTCGATGGGGCGCGTCGCCACACCCGTCTCCATCGCAGCCTTCGCCACCGCCGCCGACACCACACCGATCAGTCGCGGATCGAAAGGTTTCGGAATCAGGTACTCCGCCCCGAAGGTCAGTTGTTCACCGCGATAGGCCGCTGCCGCTTCCGCGCTCGTCGTCGCCCGCGCCAAAGCCGCGATCCCGTCAATGCAGGCCAGCTGCATCTCGTCATTGATCGTCGTGGCCCCCACATCCATCGCACCCCGGAAGATGAAGGGGAAGCACAGCACGTTGTTCACTTGGTTCGGATAGTCCGAGCGCCCCGTCGCGATGATCGCATCCGGCACCACCGCCCGCACCTCTTCCGGCAGGATTTCCGGTGTCGGATTGGCGAGCGCGAAAACAACCGGCCGCTTGGCCATCTTCTGCACCATCTCCGCCTTCAACACCCGCGGCCCCGACAGCCCAAGGAACAGGTCCGCCCCGTCGATCACCTCATCGAGCGTCCGCAGATCCGAGGCCTGCGCATAGGCCGCCTTCTCGGGGTTCATGTCTTCCGCACGCCCCGCATAAACCAGCCCGTGAATATCGCAGAGCCAGACGTTCTCGCGCTTCACGCCCAATTTCAGCAGCATGTT
This sequence comes from Paracoccaceae bacterium, assembly GCA_009922885.1. GTDB lineage: Bacteria > Pseudomonadota > Alphaproteobacteria > Rhodobacterales > Rhodobacteraceae > UBA9554. Next base: position 2,971 of record RFUP01000190.1, on the reverse strand, counting down.
GAGGCAGGCAATCCCTGCCGCCCCACCGCCCGTCGACACCACTTTGATGTCTTCGAATTTCTTCCCGGCCACATGCAGCGCATTCTTCGCCGCAGCCCCCACCACAATCGCCGTGCCGTGCTGGTCGTCGTGGAACACCGGAATGTTCATCCGCTCGCGGCAAATCCGCTCCACCGTAAAGCAATCCGGGGCCTTGATGTCTTCAAGGTTGATCGCGCCAAACGTCGGCTCCAGCGCGCAAACGATTTCGGCCAGCTTCACCGGATCGGGTTCGTTCAACTCGATATCGAAGCAATCCAGCCCTGCGAATTTCTTGAAGAGAACCGCCTTCCCTTCCATCACAGGCTTTGAGGCCAGCGCCCCGATGTTGCCCAAACCCAGAACCGCCGTGCCGTTCGTCACCACCGCCACGAGATTGCCGCGCGCCGTGTAGCGCGAAGCATTTGCCGGATCGGCTTTAATCTCAAGACAGGCCTCCGCCACGCCGGGGCTATAGGCCCGGCTCAGATCACGCCCGTTCGCCAGCGGCTTCGTCGCTCGGATCTCCAATTTACCGGGCTTCGGAAACTCGTGATAGGCGAGCGCAGCTTGGCGCAGCGCATCCTTCTGGCTGTCGGTCGTGTCGGGCATAATGGCCTCCTCCGGTAATAGTTCAGCATTAAACTATTTTTTCAGAACAGGGAAGATCGCTTTTTAGCCCCCTGTAATCCGCCGTGACAAACAGCCGATTTCCCGCACTATACGGCAATTTCCGCGCCAATCTCGGCCGAAATTGCATTCCACCTGTACGCGCCACACCGCTTGCATTTCACGCCCTCCCGCGCCACGCTCCAAATTCAGACCTAGAGGACAAAAATGAGCGAGACTCGCGCCGAAATTCGCCTGCCCACGCAGGAACTCCGCAACGACATCCCTTTCTTCACCAAGACCTTGGGAATGCGGATGGATATGATCTACCCCGCCGATGATCCCTCGGTCGCCGTGTTTTCCGGCCATGGCCTGCGTCTCCGTATCGAAAAAGGCGCACCAGAAGCCCCCGGCACACTCCGCATCCTCACCGAAAACCCCGATACATTCGCCGAGGGCCAGCGCAGCCTCACCGCTCCGAACGGCACCAAGATTGAAATCGACGAGCTGAACCCGCCCCTCGTCGTGCCGCCCACGCTGCATTCCTTCATGGTCCGCCGCCTCAAGGATCAGGCCCCGTGGGTCGTCGGTCGTGCAGGCATGATGTATCGCGACCTCGTTCCAGACCGTTTGGGCGGCGCGATGATTGCCTCGCACATCCGCATCCCCGATGGCGGCCCCGTGCCGGATATGGTGCATTTCCACAAGGTCGGCTTCCAGTTGATCTTCTGTATCGCGGGCTGGGTCGATGTCGTCTACGAAGATCAAGGCGAACCGATCCGCCTCACTCCCGGTTCCTGCTTCATCCAACCCCCGCAAATCCGCCACCGCGTGCTCCATGCTTCCGATGGCATCGAGGTGATCGAGATCGGCGTTCCCGCCGAACACGTCACCGAAATTGACCATGAAATGACGCTCCCCACCCCCCATCTCCGCCCCGAACGCGAATGGGATGGCCAGCGTTTCGTCTGGAATACGCCCGACGATGCCGTCTGGACCCCCTTCCGCACCCGTGGCTTCGAGGCCCGCGACACCACGATCAACGCCAACACCCAAGGCGTGGCCTCCGTCCTCGTCGTCCGCCCCACCGAAGGCGAAACCGCGTGGCATTCCCATAAGGGCGACATTCTCTTCACCTACGTCATGCAAGGCACCATGCGCCTCGAAGGAGAAGGCCGCACGCCCTATCCTCTTGAAACAGGCGATGCCTTTGTTGTCCCCCCGGGGATGCGCGTGCGTTATTCAGAAGCCTCTGCCGACCTCGAACTTCTCGAAGTCTCGCTGCCCGGCACATTCGAAACCATTGAGGACCAGTCATGAGTTTGCTCGACGCCGCCCGCAAAGTCCGGGAAAACGCCTATGTTCCCTATTCCCGCTTCAAAGTGGGCGCGGCCATCCGCACCCCCTCCGGCGCAGTGCACGTTGGCTGCAACGTAGAGAACGCCGCCTATCCCGAAGGCACCTGTGCCGAAGCGGGCGCGATTGCCGCCATGGTCGCAGCGGGTGAAACCGAAATCACCGAGGTTTGCGTGATCGCCGATAGCCCCACCCCCGTTTCCCCCTGCGGCGGTTGCCGCCAGAAACTCGCCGAGTTCGCCAAGAAAGACGTCCCCGTCCGCCTCACCACCACAGATGGCGCGGAATGGATGACCACCGTCGGCGACCTCCTCCCCGGTGCCTTCGACAGCGAGCAGATGGAGCGCGCCTAATGGACGCGCGCACCATCCTCACCAAACTCCGCGACAGCGAAACCCCCTCCCGCGAGGAACTGCAATGGTTCGCCCGCGGCCTCGCCGATGGTGGCGTCTCCGCCGCTCAAGCTGGCGCTTTCGCCATGGCCGCCGTTCTCAATGGCTTGGGCGAGGAAGGCCGCTTGGCCCTCACCCTCGCGATGCGCGACTCGGGCCGCGTGCTCAAATGGGCACTCGATCGCCCCGTCCTCGACAAGCACTCCACAGGCGGCGTCGGTGATTGCGTCTCGCTCGTCCTCGCCCCCGCCCTCGCCGCCTGCGGCGCAGCCGTGCCCATGATCTCCGGTCGCGGCCTTGGCCATACGGGCGGCACACTCGACAAGCTCGAATCCATCCCCGGCTTCCAGACAGGCCTTGAGGAATCCCGCTTCCGCGACATCATCGGCTCCGTGGGCTGCGCCATCGTTTCGGCCTCCGCCGATATCGCCCCCGCCGACAAACGCCTCTACGCCATCCGCGACGTCACAGGCACCGTCGAAAGCATCGACCTCATCACCGCCTCTATCCTGTCGAAAAAACTCGCGGCAGGCCTCGAAGGCCTCGTCCTTGATGTGAAATCTGGCTCGGGTGCCTTCATGGGCACCGAGGAAAAC
>RFUP01000189.1 GCA_009922885.1 Paracoccaceae bacterium | reverse complement strand
CCAGGTGGGCGGCATCTGAAGTGAACCTCAGTTGGCGCAAAGGATCGAAATGACCAAATTCGACGGATATGTCTCGCGCTGGATTAGCGACGACGAAACGCAAGCCCAGATGGGCGGGCTTTTTTCGGCTAATGACGCAGCATCGTTCGGTGCCACTTCGAAACATGACGTCGTTTCGGAAGCGGATAGCTCTTTGCGCAAACAGGCTGGCGGTGCCGAAAAGGCGCTCGTTTGTTTCCTGCCGGGAACGCAAATCGTGACGCCTCGTGGCGAGATTGCTATAGAAAAGCTTCGCTCCGGCGATCGGGTTTTTACATGCGACAACGGCTTCCAGCAGATCCGCTGGATCGGTCAAACGATTGTTTCTGGTGAAGAGCTTTCCAACACGCAGGCATTGGCGCCTATCCGGATCCGTAAAGGCGCGCTTGGTAATAACACGCCGGACCGTGACCTGATGGTGAGCCCGAACCACCGGGTACTCTTGCTTTCGGACATCGCCATGATGATGTTCGACGAGAACGAAATTTTGGTTGAAGCCAAACATCTTGTCGGGCTGCACGGGATCGAACGTGTGGCTGTGCCTTCCGCGCATTACATCCATTTGATGCTGGATCATCACGAAGTGATCCTCGCGAACGGGGTCTGGAGCGAAAGTTTTCAACCCACTGAAGCCTCCATCAACGGCTTGAGCGACGCGGAGAAGGCCGAATTGTTGGCACTGTTCCCGTCGCTCGTGCTTGAAACGGGGATTCAGGCTTTCGCCTCTGCACGCCGTGCGTTGAAGGGCCACGAAGCCAAGACCTTCGTTGCGGGCTTCAAGCTTTAAGCATTCTCTGACGGAAATCCGCCCATGCTTCTGGCGTGTCCAGATCGAGTATGGGCGCGTCCGATTCCAGCTGAACCTTTTTGACCCGATAAGTGCCGCTGGCGACAATCGGGGCGGCACCTCTATCGCCTTCGAGAGCCGAAAAGGACAGTAGGGCGGCTGCAGGAAAGATGATCGGGTGGCCGGGCGTGCCGTCCGCGGCGGCGGCCCGAACGATTTCATCTCCAGAAAACTCAGACGCCACTGTTGTAAGATCTTTGCCCGAGAGGTCAGGCATGTCACCGGGCAGGATCATCGCGCCATGGGATTGCGGGACGAGAAGGGCGGCGCGCTGAAGGGAGCGGGACATTCCTTCGGCGGCATCGGGAACAGGGACCAGTTGAATTGGTAATCCTACCAAGGCTTTGGCGCGCGGGTGATCCAGAGCAGGGACTGCTACGATCACATCCTGCGACAGGGCAAGGGCACGTACGACCATTACCGCGATGCAGGGTTTCCCGTCGACATCTTCCATCAATTTGTCGCCACCACGCATGCGCGATGAGGCTCCGGCGGCGGGAATGATGATGGAAAAAGGGGCTGTCATGCTGGCAGAGGACAGCCCCTTCGAGGTTTCGTCAACCCCGCATTCTGGCACCGTCCGCATCAAAGAGCGGCGTGGTGATGCGGTGGGCTTTGCGCAATTCGCCGAGGATTTCGATTTCGACGTTCAGCTCGTCTTTCACCATGTCGGTTGGGACGAAGCCGAAGGCAATGGACTTGCCTGCGTAGTGCGAATAGCCGCCCGATGTGCAGAAGCCGACAACTTTGCCGTCGATCCATATCGGTTCATAGGCCACGACATCGGCGTCGGTTGCATCCACTTCGAAGGTGAGCAGTTGGCGCTTGGCACCTTCCGCGCGTTCCTTTTCCGCTGCGGGGCGACCGATGAATTGTTCGGGCTTTTTCCACGAAATAAAGCGATCAAGCCCGGTTTCGGCGGGGGTGTAATCGGGCGAGAATTCGCGCGACCAAGAGCCGAAGAACTTGTCGAGGCGCAGGGACATCATGGCGCGCATGCCGAAGGGTTTCATGCCGTGGGGCTGGCCTGCCGCCCAGAGGGTTTGCCAGAGTTGGCGCTGGACCATCGGGTCGCAGTAGATCTCATAGCCGAGATCTGCCGTGTAGCTGACACGCTGGACAAGACATTCCGCCATCCCGACGATCACTTTGCGAATTTGCATGAAGCCAAGATCATCGATGCTGGTGCGAGCGCAGGATTGCAAAACCTCTCGTGCCTTCGGGCCCGCGATCTGGAAACCGGTGAGGTGGTCGGAGATGTTTTCGACGAGGGCGCCTGCTTCTGCGTTCTGATCGAACCAGCGTTTGTGGAAGCCCTGCGCGCCATAGGAGGCGGTCAGCTGGAAGGTTTGCTCATCGAGGCAGGATACGGTGAAGTCGCCAATGATGCGACCAGAGTGGGCGAGCATAGGGGTGAGGGAGAGCTTGCCCGGTTGCGGGATGCGGCCAGCCATGATGCGGTTGAGCCATGCGCGGGCATTGGGGCCTGTTACGCGGTACTTGCCGAAATTCTGCAACTCGTTGATGCCGACACCGTTACGCACGGCCATCACTTCACGCTTGGTGGCCTCCCACGCGTTAGAGCGGCGGAAGGTGGGTGTTTCGTAGCGGGGCTCGTCGCCTTCGGCAAAATAGTTTGCAACTTCAAGGCCATACTGCTGACCCCAGACCGCGCCCATCGCGTCGAAGGTTTCGTACATGGGGGTTGTGCGGAAGGGGCGGGCGGCGGGGCGTTCTTCGTTCGGGTAAGAAACCGAGAAGCGCATCTGGTAGTTCTCGATGACCTTCGGGACTGTGTAGCCGGGGGTCGTCCAGTTGCCGAAACGCGAAACGTCAAAGCCGCGGGGATCGCGCTCGACTTCGCCTTCGATCATCCATTGCGCCAGTGCGAGGCCCATGCCGCCGCCTTGGCTGAAGCCTGCCATCACGGCGCAGGCGGACCAGTAATTGCGCAAGCCAGGGACCGGGCCGATCAGCGGGTTGCCATCAGGCGCGAAGGTGAAGGGGCCGTGGATGACGCGCTTGACGCCTGCTTTTTCGAGGATCGGGAAACGGCGGTAGGCGAAGGCGACAGAGTCTTCGATCTTATCCCACTGTTCATTCAGAAGTTCATGGCCGAAGTCCCACGGCGTGCCGTTGACGGACCAGGGTTCGCAGGGCTTTTCGTAGAAGCCAATGCAAAGGCCGCGACCTTCTTGGCGGAGGTAGCTTTCGCCGCCGGGGTCCATGACATGCGGGAATTCCTTGCCACGGTCGAGGAAGGCCATGATTTCGGGGATGTCGTCGGTGACGAGATACTGGTGCGCCATCGGCAGGAGGGGCAGGTAGACGCCTGCCATCGCGCCGACTTCACGCGCCCAGAGACCGGCGGCGTTGACGACGTGTTCGGCGTGGATCGTGCCTTTGTCGGTGACCACATCCCACGTGCCATCGGGGCGGGGATTGGTTTCGATGACGCGGGTGTGCAGCACGATTTCCGCGCCGTTCATGCGGGCGGCCTTGGCGTAGGCATGGGTTGTGCCGGAGGGGTCAAGGTGGCCGTCGAGGGGATCGTAGAGAGCACCGATGATGCCGGAAGTGTTCACGAGGCCATCGGTCATTTTCGCGACTTCCTCGGGGCCGAGAATTTCGGTGTCGAGGCCCATGTAGCGATGCTTGGCGCGCTCGGCCTTCATCTGCTCGAAACGCTCGGGCGTGTCGGCCAGGGTGATGCCGCCGACGTGGTGAAGACCGCAGGACATGCCTGTAAGTTCTTCTAATTCCTTATAAAGTCGGATTGTATAGCCCTGAAGGGCGGCCATGTTGGTGTCGCCGTTCAGGGTGTGAAAGCCACCAGCCGCATGCCATGTTGAGCCGGAAGTGAGTTCCGAACGCTCGATCAGCATGACGTCTGTCCACCCGAGTTTCGTCAGGTGATAAAGAACGGAACAGCCGACAACGCCGCCGCCGATGACGGCTACTCGGGTGGTGGTTTTCATAGGGGTTCCCTCCGGATGTATGACCAATTTGGCCTTACACTCTGCCTGAGGGGTGACGGGAGCAAGCCGGAAAGCGACGTTTCTTGTCGCAGTCGCTTTCCGGCCCCTTGGTTATTCGGCCGCGATCTTGATGACGGGTTCCATTGAACTGAACGCGTCTTCAGGGAGGTGGCACTTGATCTGGTGGCCGTCAGCCATTGTACGAATAGGCGGGACCTCCTTTTCGCAAAGACCGCCTGCGACTTTCGATTTCCAGCGGCAGCGGGTTTGGAAGGGGCAGCCGGGGGGCGGGTTCATAGCGGAAGGAATGTCGCCTTCGAGGACGATGTGCTTCTTCTCGATCTTGGTGTCGGCGATCGGAACCGCCGAAAGGAGCGCCTCGGTGTAGGGGTGGTAGGGGGGCGAGAAGACTTGATCGGTTGTGCCGAGTTCGACGACGTGGCCGAGATACATGACCATCACGCGATCCGAGAGATAGCGCACGATGGAGAGATCGTGGCTGATGAAGAGAAGCGTGGTTTTTTCCTTGCGCTGGATTTCCATCAGAAGATCGGTAACGGCCGCTTGAACCGACACATCGAGCGCCGAAACGGGTTCATCCGCGACAACGATTCGTGCACCTCCGGCGAAAGCGCGGGCGATCCCCACGCGCTGTTTTTGGCCTCCAGACAATTGGCGCGGCATCCGTTCAGCGAAAGCGCGCGGCAGTTTCACGAGATCGAGAAGCTCCAGCATACGGTTCTGGCGTTCCTGATCGTTGGCACCGATGCCGAACACTTCGAGGGCGCGCATGATCTGGCGACCAACGGTCATGGACGGGTTCAGAGTGTCAAACGGGTTTTGGAAGACCATCTGAACATCGGCGACGGTTTGAGTGTCGCGCGATTCTATTGACGTTTTCTGAATCTCCCGCCCGTCGAGCAGGATTTTCCCTTCGGTTGCGGTTTCCAGACCCATCAAGACCTTGGCAAAGGTCGATTTCCCACAGCCGGATTCGCCAACAATGGCGAGGGTTTCGCTTTCGCGGGCTTCGAAGCTGATGGTTTCGTTGGCCTTGACCACCTTCTTGGCGCCACCACCAAAGAGCGCGTTGGCGGCGACTTCGTAGTATTTCTTGAGGGTGTCAATCTTGAGGACAACCTCGCCAACTTCGGTTTTGGCTTTCACTTCGCTGGCAGCAATCGGGGCGTTCCAGTCAATTTCGGCGTGACGGAGGCAGCGGGTGTCATGCTGATCGAGCGTTCGGAACTCACTTCCGGCTCAACATGGCATGCGG
>RFUP01000188.1 GCA_009922885.1 Paracoccaceae bacterium | reverse complement strand
AGGAACTGCGGCAGGAAGGCGATCACGATTGCCCCGAGGAAGGCCCCGTGGATGAAGCCCAAACCGCCCACAACGATCATCATCAGAAGTTGGATCGAGAGAAGGAAGTTGAAGGTTTCGTTGTTGAACGCCCCCGCGAAGAGCCCCATCAGCGCGCCGCCCAATCCGGTGATGGCACAGGACATTCCGAAAGCGATGGTTTTCGTCCGGGCGATGTTGACGCCCATGGCCTGTGCCGAGATCTCGCTGTCGCGAACGGCGGCGAAGGAACGGCCAAGCGGTGCGCGGAGGAGGTTGCGGTAGAAGAGTGTGCAGACCAGCACCACGATAAGGGTCATGTAGTACCATTCCGTCGGGTTACCCCAGCGGTTGATGGTCAGTCCGAAGACCTCGATATCGGGCGGCACCTTGCCAGCCACACCGCCCGTCCAGGGTTCGAGAAGCACGATGATGTCATCGGCGAGAATGGCGAGGGCGAGCGTTGCGATGGCGAGATAGACGCCGTGGAGTTTAAGCGCCGGAATAGCGATGAGGGCTCCGAAACATCCGGTAATCACGCCTGCCATCGGCAGGGCGATGATGAACGGCACACCGCTTTCCATCATGATCACGCAGGAATAGCAGCCGAGCGCCATGAAGGCTGAGTGCCCGAGGCTGGCTTGGCCGGTTTGGCCGGTGAGAAGCATCAGCCCCAAGCCGCAAACGGACCAGATCAGAACGTTATTGGCTTCGCCGAGGTAGAAATCGTCGATCAACCACGGCAGGGCGAGCATGAAGACCAGAAGGGCTGCGTAGAGCGAGAACTTCCAGCCGTCGATGAAGAGACGGATATCGTCGTCGTAGCTTGTTTTGAAATGAAAGCGCATTGGATCACACCTTCTTCGTGCGGACCTGCGCGAACAGGCCATGCGGACGGAAGAGCAGCACAGCGATCAGAAGCGCATAGGGCGCGATCTGGCTGTAGCCGGGTGGAAGATAGCGGGCCGCGAAAGGCTCGATGATGCCGACGATGAGGCCACCTGCGAGAGCGCCAGGAAGCGAGCCGAAGCCGCCGATCACTGCTGCCGCGAAGGCCTTGATGCCGATAAAGCCCGCGGTGGGGTCAATGGAGCCTTTGGAGGCGTAGAGAATGCCTGCAACCGCCGCGACGATCCCGCCGAGCGCCCAGACCATGCCTTGCACCCGCTTCACCGGAATGCCCATGTAATAGGCCGCCATCTGGTTCTGCGAGGCCGCCTGCATGGCAAGCCCGATCTTGGTGCGTTGGAAGAATTGCCACAGCAGCACCGTCATGACGAAGGTGGTGATAATCACCGCCACATCGGCCAAGCCCAGCACAAGATCCCCCATCCGAACATCGCCCAAGGCGAGGGGAGAATGCAGGGATTGCGGTTCATGGCCCCAGATGATGCCGACAACGAAGCGGATCACGAAGCCAATGGCGATTGTCAGAATGATAACAGCCACTTGGCTCTGACCGAATACCGCACGCAGCACGATGAGATCGAGCAGGTAGCCGATGGTGCCCATCACGATGAACACGAGCGGCAAAGCCACCCAGAACGGCAGGCCCATATATTCGGGATTAACGAAACCAAGCGTCACGAACGCGCCCAGCATCATGAAATCGCCTTGCGAAAAATTCACGGCCTCGGTGGCCTTGTAGATCAGCACGAAACCAAGCGCGACCAGTCCGTAGACACAGCCGTTCGCAAGGCCGCTGATAAGAAGTTGCAAAACTTCCACGCGTTCCTCCCCTGTTGCGCGCCCCTTGCGGGGCCAGCCGGGTTGACCCGGTCTGAGATCGTTCGCGCCCACCCCTCAAGATGCACCGCGAACGTTCGGTGACGCCTCCAATCGTCTCCGACATGTTCAGACTGTCCGCTAAGATGGGCTTGCGTCAACAGCCTTGGCGGGGTCTGACGTTAGGGAAATGCCAATATGCGGAATTTTCTTCCGCAGATTAATAGATTGATCTCGGATCACGGCAGCCAGACCCGCCCAAAGGACGATCGCGCGCGGGGTTGTTCAATGTGCGCGCGAATCGGAAACGTGGATTGGGCATGGGCAAAGAGGCGTTCGCGCATCGCTTTGGCCCCCTCCACCAATCCCCCAGAGCCGGAATTGCCGGGCACCCTTAGCGTTGCGTTCATATGCTGCGCATTTTCGATCTGGCCCGCATCATCGCGCGCGATAGCCGTGAAGGCTGACCGTCAAGTGCTCATGGGATCGCAATACGGAGCAGACACGAAAAAGCCGCCCGGTTTGGGCGGCTTTCAGAGCTAGGCCGAAAAATCAGGCGAGCGTGGCGTCGAAGCCGACGTCATCGAGGGCTTTGGTCACGGCTTCCGCGGAAAGCGGGCCGGACACTTCGATGGTGCGCGAAGGAAGGTCGCAGCGCACATCGGCACCCGCGGCTTTGAGGGTTTTCTCGATGGTTGCGGTGCAATGGCCGCAATTCATGTCGGGAACGCTGAATTTCATCTGGGTCTCCTTAGATATTTTGCGCCTAGATGGGGCTTCCAGTTGCTGGAAGGTCAATCCCTTTCAGCAGAAAAAGTTTCGGGGGCGATAGACTTGACCTTCCAGTTACTGGAAGACCTATATCGGAGCGGCAATCAGAAAGTGACAGCTATGACCACCCAGCCGATTACCCTTTTCGTTGACGGAATGACCTGCGCCTCCTGCGTCGGGCGCGTGGAAAAGGGGCTAAAGTCGCTCGAAGGTGTTTCGGATGTTTCGGTCAATCTGGCGACTGAAACCGCGCGGCTTTCCATCGACGGCCCAGCGCGGATTTCGCAGGCGATAACCAAGCTCGACAAGCTGGGCTATCCCGTGCGCGCCTCGGAAGTGACACTCAACGTTTCCGAGATGACCTGCGCCTCTTGCGTGGCGCGGGTGCAAAAGCGGCTCGCAAAGATGCCCGGCGTGCTTGAAGCGCACGTCAATCTCGCGGCGGAAACGGCACAGGTGCATTATGTTGAAGGCAGCGTGGTGGTTGCCGATCTCGTTTCGGCTTTGGGCAAGCTCGGCTATCCGGCCAAAGTGGCGGAGGCATCAGGAGAGGCCGACAGAACGACCCGCAAGGAAGAAGAAGCGCGGCAGTTGAGAGCAAAACTGCTCTACGCCGCCGCTTTGGCACTGCCGGTGTTCATTCTGGAAATGGGAGGGCATGTGTTTCCTCCCTTCCATCATTGGGTGGCCCGCACAATCGGGATGGAAACGAGCCATCTGATCCAGTTCGCGCTCACAACGCTCGTGCTGATCGGACCGGGGCAACAGTTTTACCGCAAAGGCTTTCCCGCGCTTCTGAAGGGCGCGCCGGATATGAACAGCCTTGTCGCGGTAGGCACGTCTGCAGCTTACCTCTATTCGGTGATCGCGACCTTCCTGCCTTCCCTGCTGCCGGAGGCCGTGCGGGCAGTGTATTTCGAAGCGGCGGCCGTGATTGTGGTGCTGATCCTTTTGGGGCGGTTTCTTGAGGCCCGCGCCAAAGGGCGGACGGGGGCCGCAATCCAGAAGCTCTTGGGGCTGCAAGTGCGCACGGCCCATGTCCTGCGAAACAGCGTGACGGAAGAAGTGCCGATCGAGAGCATTCAGGTTGGCGATCTGGTGCTGGTGCGACCGGGCGAACGGATTGCCGTGGATGGGCGCGTGACCGAAGGCCAGTCGCATGTGGATGAAAGCATGATCACAGGCGAGCCGCTGCCCGTGGAGAAATTCATCGGTGCGGCAGTGACGGGGGGCACCGTGAATGGTGCAGGTGCGCTCACCTATGCAGCGACGGCTGTGGGCGCGAATACGGTGCTCGCGCAGATCATCCGCATGGTGGAAAACGCGCAAGGGGCGAAGCTGCCTATTCAGGGGATGGTCGACAAGATCACGCTCTGGTTCGTGCCTGCGGTGATGGCGGCGGCCGCGCTGACGGTGCTGGTGTGGCTCGTGCTTGGGCCAAGCCCAGCCCTGACCCATGCCTTGGTGGCGGGAGTTTCCGTGCTGATTATCGCCTGCCCCTGCGCGATGGGGTTGGCGACGCCCACTTCGATCATGGTGGGCACCGGGCGGGCGGCGGAGCTGGGGGTTCTTTTCCGTAAGGGCGACGCCTTACAGCAGCTTTCGAGTGTGAAAACGATTGCCGTGGACAAGACCGGGACCGTGACGGCGGGGCGGCCCGAGTTAACCGATCTGGAATTGGCAGAGGGCTTCGAACGGGCAGCACTTCTGGCGTTGGTCGCCGCTGTGGAAGCACGTTCGGAACATCCCGTGGCAGAAGCCATTGTGCGGGCAGCCAAGGCGGAGGGGTGCACCCTGCCGGAGGTTTCCGACTTCCAGTCGATCACTGGGCACGGGGTTGTGGCCTCGGTGAACGGGCATCGGGTCGCGGTGGGCGCGGATCGCCTGATGGCCAGGGAAGGCATTTCGGTCGGGCCACTTGCAGAGGCCGAAACGCGGATCGCACGGCTGGGCCGCACGGCGCTATTCGCCGCTGTGGATGGCCAGATCGCGGCGGTTCTGGGTGTGGCCGATCCGGTGAAGCCGACGAGCCAAGCCGCGATTGCCGCCTTGCAGGCGCAGGGCATCCACGTGGTGATGATCACGGGCGACAAACGGGAAACCGCCGAAGCGATTGCCGCCGAGGTGGGGATTACCGAAGTCATTGCGGGGGTCTTGCCGGATGGCAAGGTCGCTGCTTTGCAAGGCTTGGCAGCGCCCTTGGCCTTTGTGGGCGACGGGATCAACGATGCGCCTGCCCTTGCCTATGCCGATGTGGGCATCGCAATGGGTGGCCGTGGCACTGACGTGGCCCGTGAAGCAGCTGGACTCGTCATAACCGATGACGACTTCACCGCCATCGTCGAGGGCATCAGGATGGGACGCGGCCTCTTCGAGCGGCTCCGTCGGGCGATGTCGTTCATCGTGGCTGTCCATGTGCCGATCTTCGGCATGGCGCTTCTGCCGCTGTTGTCCGACGACTGGCCCCTCGTTCTGCTGCCGATCCAGTTGGCAATCCTCGAGTTGGTCATCGACCCGACCTGTTCGATCGTGTTCGAGGCCGAACCAGTCGATCCGGCGGTGATGGATCGCCCACCAAGGGCCGTCGACGAACCTCTGCTGGCCCGATCGACGGTGGCACGCTCCCTCGCCGAGGGGCTGGCTGTGCTCATTTCGGCGATCGCTGTCTACGTC